>DASQJV010000349.1:0-4332 GCA_035630855.1 Allosphingosinicella sp.
CTGCCGTTGAAGATGCCGTAATGGCCCACCCCCTTGGCGAGGTGATATTGCTTCAGCTCGCGAGGGAGCTTCCTCGAAATGTCGAGCGCCGCCTTGGTCTGGCCGACTCCGGAGATGTCGTCGCGCTCGCCCTCGATGGCGAGGAGGGCGACGTCGCGGATGGCGGCCGGGTCGACGCGGCGGCCGCGATGCTTGAGCTCGCCCTTGGGCAGGAGGTGGCGCTGGAAGACGACGTCGACCGTCTGCAGATAGAATTCGGCGGTCATGTCGCAGACCGCGCGATATTCGTCGTAAAAGGCCTTGCTCGCCTCGGCGCTCTCGCCGTCGCCCTGGACGAGATGCTTGAACATCTCCCAATGGCCGGTGAGGTGGTCGCCGAGGTTCATCGCCATGAAGCCGGCGAGCTGGAGGAAGCCCGGATAGACCGCCCGGCCGGCGCCCGGATAGGTATAGGGGACCGAGGCGATGACGTTCTGCTGGAACCAGCTGTGCGGCCGCTGGGTGGCGACGGTGTTGACCGCGGTCGGCGCCTTGCGGGTGTCGATCGGCCCGCCCATCAGGGTCAGGGTGCGCGGCCGGCAGGGATTCCTGTCCGCGCTCATCAGCGCCGCCGCCGCATAAGAGGGGACCGAGGGCTGGCAGACGGCGAGCATGTGGGCGCCGGGGCCGATATGCTCGAGGAAGGCGACCAGATAGTCGATATAATCGTCGAGGTCGAAGCGGCCGCTGTCGAGCGGGACGAGCTTGGCGTCGCGCCAGTCGGTGATGAAGACGTCGTGCTTCGGGAGCATGCGCTCGACGGTGCCGCGAAGCAGGGTCGCATAATGGCCCGACATCGGCGCGACGATGAGCAGCTTAGGCCCGCCGGCCACGCCTTCGCGGCGGAAGTGCTTGAGCTGGCCGAACGGCTTCCTCAGCACGATCTCTTCGTGGACGGCGACGCTTCGGCCTTCGACCAGCGTCCGCTCCAGGCCGAATTCCGGCTTGCCGCGAGGCGCCGAGGCGTGGGCGAAGACGTCGAGCGCGGACGCGACGATCGGGCCCATCTGGCTGTAGGCGAAGGGATTGGCGGGGTTCTGGAGCCAGCCGGCGCCGATATTGGCGAGGGTCGAAGCTCCGGCGAGCAGCGAGCGCTGCATTTCATAGGCGTCATAGAGCATGTGGCGTCCTGTTTGGTGCGCCGCAGCGTGGGCGTCAACGGAAAAGGGGTTTCGGATCAAAACCATCCACAGATGAGATGGGTCCCCTCGAAAAATGGTGCCAGGCACCAATTACCAGCCGGCCCGCCGTTCGGATCAAAGAGATAGTAATTGGTGCCTGGCACCGATTGACGCGCGGGCGGCGTCGTCGGAACCCGGGATCATTGAGCCCCCTCGCCGCCCCTGCTACCCCCGCGCCATGGCCGAGACTCTCGACGAGACCGCTTCCCCGAGGAAAATCGCCAACCTCGCCCTGATCTGGCGCTTCACGGCGCGCTACAAGGGCCATGTCGCCGGGGCGCTGCTCGCCCTGCTGGTGGCGGCGCTCGCGACCCTCGCCATCCCCGGCGCGTTCAAGCTGATCATCGACCGCGGCTTCACCGGCACCGGCGGCGACGTCGGCCGCTGGTTCCAATATCTGCTGCTCATCGTCGTCGTGATGGCGATCGCCACCGCCACCCGCTATTATTTCGTCTCCTGGCTGGGCGAGCGGGTGGTCGCGGACGTGCGCGAGGCGGTGCAGCGCAACCTGCTCCGGCTCGCCCCCTCCTTCTTCGAGGAGAACCGCCCTTCCGAGATCGCCTCGCGCCTCACCGCCGACACGACGATCATCGAGCAGGTGGTCGGGACGACCATCTCGGTGGCCCTGCGCAACATCGTCATGGGCATCGGCGGGATCGTCTACCTGCTCGCTCTGGCGCCGAAGCTGACCGCCATGCTCCTGCTCGGGATCCCGGTCGTTATCCTCCCGATCGTCTTCCTCGGCCGCCGGATCCGCAACGTCTCGCGCTTCGGCCAGGACCGGATCGCCGAGGTCGGTGCGATGGTCGACGAGGTGCTGGGAGCGATGAAGATCGTCCAGGGCTTCGGCCAGGAGGAGCGCGAGGCGAGCCGCTTCGCCGCCGCGGTCGAGCGGGTGTTCCAGACCGCCCGGCGCCGGATCGCTCTGAGGGCGCTGATGACCGCGGGCGTGATCGCCCTCATCTTCGGGTCGATCACGATGGTGATGTGGCAGGGGGCGATCGACGTCCAGTCGGGGCGGATCAGCGGCGGCACCATCGCCGCCTTCGTCCTCACCGGAGGGCTCGTCGCCGGCGCCTTCGGGGCCCTGACCGAAGTCTATGGCGACCTGCTGCGCGGCGCCGGCGCCGCCGGGCGGCTCGCCGAGCTGCTCCGCGAGGAGCCGGAGATCCGAGCCCCGGCCCGGCCGAAGCCTTTGCCCTCGCCCGGACGCGGGGCGCTCGAGTTCCGCTCGGTCACCTTCCGCTATCCGACCCGGCGCGAGGTGAGCGCGCTCCACGACTTCTCGCTCGCGGTGGCGCCGGGCGAGACCCTGGCCGTGGTCGGGCCCTCGGGCGCCGGCAAGTCGACCCTGTTCCAGCTCGCCCAGCGCTTCTACGATCCCGAGGCGGGCGATGTGCTGCTCGACGGAATCGCCCTCCCGGACGCCGATCCGGCGGACATCCGCGCCCGGATCGCGGTCGTTCCGCAGGAGACCGTCATCTTCGCCGCCTCGGCCCGCGACAATCTTCGCTACGGGCGGTGGGAGGCGTCGGACGAGGAATTGTGGGCCGCCGCCGAAACCGCCAACGCCGCCGAGTTCCTGGGCAAGCTGCCCGACGGGCTCGACACGTTCATGGGCGAAGGCGGGGCGAGGCTGTCCGGCGGCCAGCGCCAGCGCCTGGCCATCGCCCGGGCGGTCCTCCGCGATGCCCCCCTGCTCCTGCTCGACGAGGCGACTTCCGCCCTCGACGCCGAAAGCGAGCGGCTCGTCCAGCGCTCGCTCGAGCGGCTGATGGCGGACCGAACGACGATCGTTATCGCCCACCGGCTGGCGACCGTGCGCGCGGCGGACCGGATCGTGGTCATGGAACAGGGCCGGATCGTCGAGCAGGGCACCGACGCCAGCCTTCGCGCCGAGGGCGGCCTCTACGCCCGCCTCGCCCGGCTGCAGTTCGACGGCATGGCCGCCTGACGTGAAGGCGGAGGGGGAGACGGTCACCTTGTGGCGGCCGGTCGGCCCCGAGGAGCTCGCCCTGATCGAGGCGAGCGGGATGCGCGCCTTTCCGCCGCGGCTGCCGGAGCAGCCGATCTTCTATCCCGTGCTCAGCGAGGATTATGCGGTGAAGATCGCGCGCGACTGGAACGTGCCGGCGAGCGGCGCCGGCTTCGTGACGCGCTTCGAGGTGCGCAAGGCGTTTCTCGACGGCTATCGGGTGCAGGAGGCGGGCGGGCGCGCCCATCGCGAATATTGGATCCCGGCGGAGGAGCTGGACGCCTTCAACGCGGCGATAGTCGGCCCGATCGAGGTGGTGCGGGAGTTCCGATGACTTGACTCCCCATGCGAACGATGGGGAGGCAAAAAAAGGCGGCCCCGAAGGACCGCCCTGAGAGAAACCGGAAATATCGGGCCCCTAGAACACCCCATAGGCCTCGTTGCCGACGAAGCCCATCTTCTCCACGCGGGCGCGCTTGGTGACCGCCAGGACTTCGTCGACCAGCTCGTAACGGGCGGTGGCGTCCGGCTGCAGGTGAAGCTCGGGCACCGGGTTCATCGTCTGGGTGACGTCGAGATACTGCTTGAGCAGGGGCAGGTCGATCTGATTGCCGTTCCACAGCACCTGGTCCTGCGGCGTGATCACGATCTTGTTCTTGACCGGGTCGATGGGCGGCGGCTGCTGGTTCGGCTGGTCCTGCGGAAGGTCGAGCTTCACGGCGTGGGTCTGGATCGGGATGGTGATGATGAACATGATGAGCAGCACCAGCATGACGTCGATGAGCGGCGTCGTATTGATGTCCATCATGGGTTCGTCGTCCGAACCCCCGACTGCCATTGACATAAGCTCTAACTCCTAAAACCTGTTGACCGCGCCGCCTTTAGAGGCGGTCGCCACCGCCCTGCGGAGGCGGCTCGGAAATGAAGCCGACGCGGGCGAAGCCGGCCCGCTGCATCGTGAAGATGGCGCCGCCGACGCATTTGTAGGGCGTGTTGATGTCGGCCCGGATGTGCGCCTCGGGCATGTTTTCCTCGGTCATGTTGTCGACGCCGCCGAGCTTCTTGATCTCGTCCTCGAGCTTCTTGACGGCGCGGGTGAGCAATTCTTCCGAGTTCAGCCGCTTGAGGCCCCAATAG
>DASQJV010000350.1:0-2900 GCA_035630855.1 Allosphingosinicella sp.
AGTGGGCCAAGCCATAGAGTCGTTTAGGGTTAGTGAGCCTAGTTGATTAGGACTGACGCTGACCAGCAATTCGACGCCGCGCGCCACAGGCGGTTTCAGTGAGTTTCCGTATAGAGAGCTAAAAGGCTCTAGATAAGTAGATCGCTGCTAACAAGGTGACCAACTGTGGCTTCACCGGACAAATCGAGCAATCAGGGCAAGCGGGCAAGCTCGCAAGGGCCACCCTCTGTCTCCCTCCCCAAGGGCGGCGGCGCCATTCGCGGCATCGGTGAGAAGTTCGCGGCCAATCCTGTGACCGGAACCGGATCGATGAGCGTTCCGATCGCTGCAAGCCCCGGCCGATCCGGTTTCGGCCCCCAGATTTCGCTCGCCTACGATTCCGGCTCCGGCAACGGCCCGTTCGGGTTCGGCTGGAGCCTTTCCCTACCCGCAATCGTCCGCAAGACCGACAAGGGATTGCCGCGCTATGCCGACTCCGAGGAATCGGATGTCTTCATCCTGAGCGGCTCCGAGGATCTAGTGCCGGTGCTTGAGCCGGACGGGACTCGCCACCGCGACGAGGCAAGTTCGCCCGGTTATGTCATCGAGCGCTACCGGCCCAGAATCGAAGGCTTGTTCGCCCGCATCGAACGCTGGACCCGCCGCAGCGACGGCGACGTCCATTGGCGATCCATTTCGAAGGACAATGTCCTCACCCGCTACGGCATCGACACCGAATCGCGCCTCGCCGATCCGGAGGATCCCCGTCGCATATTCAGCTGGCTGATCAGTGAGTCGCGGGACGACAAGGGCAATGCGATCCTATACGATTATAAGAGGGAGGACGGCGCCGGCCACGATCCCGTGGCCAGTTGCGAACGCAACCGGGGCGAAGCCGGCGATCCGCGGCGGACCGCGAACCGCTATCTCAAGCGCATCCGCTACGGCAATCGCGTTCCCCTCCTCGACGCAGCCGGCCGCCAGCCCAAGTCGCTAGGCGATCTTCCGGCCGCCCTGATGTCGCCCGACTTATGGCTGTTCGAACTGGTCTTCGATTATGGCGAGCACGCCATCGACGCGCCGGCACCGGACGATTCGGGGCGGTGGGATTATCGGAGCGACCCCTTTTCCTCTTATCGCTCCGGCTTCGAGATCCGGACGACGCGCCTGTGCCGCCGAGCGCTCATGTTCCATCACATACCGGATCCGGTCGACGGCACGAAAGGCTATGACGGCCTGGTCCGGTCGACGGACTTCACCTACTCGCACGCGCTGGCGCCGAGCGGCGGCGAGCGCAAAGGCGCCTATACTTTCCTGCGTGCGATCGCCCAGACCGGCCACCGGCGAAATTCGGTGGGGGGTTACGAAAGCCGATCCCTGCCGGCGGTCGAGTTCGACTATAGTGTGGCGGCGGTTCAGGAGAAGGTCGAGGAAGTCGCTCCGGACAGCGTCGAAAACCTTCCGGCCGGTGTCGACGGGGGCGCCTACACTTGGGTGGACCTGCATGGCGAGGGCCTGACCGGCATTCTCTCCGAGCAGGCGGAGGCCTTCTTCTACAAGCGCAACCTCAGTCCCCTCGAGGGTAATGGCGTCGCGTTCGCACCGACCCGCTGCGTCGCGGAAAAACCCAATGCGTCGCTCGCCGGAGGACGGGCCCGATTCATGGATCTCGCCGGCGACGGCCAGCCCGACCTGGTCGTTCTGGACGGCCCGGTGCCGGGCTTCTGGGAGCATGACGACCGCGAGGGCTGGAACGCCTTCCGCCCGTTCGCCTCCTGCCTCAATCGCGAAATGGGCGACGCCAATCTGAAGCTGGTCGATCTCGACGGCGACGGCCGCGCCGACGTCCTCATCACGGAGGACGAAGCGCTCGTCTGGCACCCCTCTTTGGGCGAGCAGGGCTTCGGTCCGGCGAGCCGCCTGGCCAACCTGCTGGACGAGGAGAAGGGCCCGCGGCTGGTCTTCGCCGGCGATTCCGGCTCGATCCACCTCGCCGACATGAGCGGCGACGGCCTCTCCGATCTCGTGCGGATCCGCAACGGCGAGGTCTGCTACTGGCCCAATCTGGGCTATGGCCGGTTCGGCACCAAGGTGGCGATGGACCGTGCGCCGCTGTTCGACCGTCCCGAAAAATTCGACCCGCGGCGGCTGAGGCTGGCCGACATCGACGGATCGGGCACCACGGACCTGGTCTATCTCCACGGCGAGGGCGTGAGGCTCTACTTCAACCAATCCGGCAATGGTTGGGCGGACCCGGAGCAGCTCAAGGTCGCGCCCCAAGTCGACGACCTGAGCTCGATCGAGCTTGCCGACCTGCTCGGCAACGGCACCGCCTGCCTGATCTGGTCCTCCCCGCTCGCCGGAGAGGCGCGCCGGCCGATGCGCTACGTCGATCTGATGGGCGGCCACAAGCCGCACCTGCTGGTCCGAACGGTCAACAATCTCGGCGCCGAAACGCGGGTCCGCTATGCGCCCTCGACCCGATTCTACCTTCAGGACGAACGGGACGGCAGACCGTGGCTGAGCCGGCTTCCCTTCCCAGTCCATGTCGTCGAGCGCGTCGAGACCCTCGACCATATCAGCCAAAGCCGCTTCGTCGCCCGCTACGCCTATCATCACGGTCATTTCGACGGCGAGGAGCGGGAGTTTCGCGGCTTCGGCATGGTCGAGCAATGGGACACGGAGGAGCTTGCGGCGCTGGCCGGCGGCGGGCTCGCGGCGGCGTCGAACCAGGACGGAGCGTCGCACGTCCCGCCGGTGCTCACCCGGACATGGTATCATACCGGCCTCTATCTGGGCCGGGACCATGTCTCCAACTTCCTCGCCGGCCTGCTCGACGGCCGCGACCGGGGCGAATATTATCGCGAGCCGCGCCAGCCCGTTCTGACCGACGCCCAGGCGGAGGCGCTGCTGCTTCCCGA
>DASQJV010000351.1:0-5232 GCA_035630855.1 Allosphingosinicella sp.
CCGCTCAGCTTCAAGACCGACCGCTTCGCGGCCGGCGCCGAGGCCGAGTATCGCGAGAACGGCAGCAGCTGGAATCCGAGGCTCACCGGCCTGTTCTCGAAGCGGCTCGGCGAGACGTTCGGGATCCTCGGTTCGGTCGCCTACCAGAAGCAGAGCCAGCAGATCGATTCCTACCGGCGCAACATCGGCCAGTTCGAATATGCCTATCGCAACTCGCAGCATAACGGGAAGACCCCGCCCGTCTTCGGCTTCGCCCAGCCCGCGGGGGCGGGCACCGGCCCGACCTTCGGCTCGGATCCGGCGGCCTATGCACTGGTCACTCCGACGACGATCATCCCGGCCCTGCCCTCGATCAACCGCCAGGACCTCGACTATGAGCGGTTCGGATCGACCCTGACCGCGCAGTGGAAGCCGACCGACCGAACCGAGATCGTCCTCGACGGAGTTTATTCGCGCTACGAGCAGGACAGCGTCACCAACTCGCTGACCACGATCGGCCTCAACCGCAACGGCACCAATACGCGCGCCCAGCAGGGCACCTTGCGGGCGATCAACACCGCCAACGGCCTAGCCGACCGGGTCGCGCTCTACGCCCGCTGCGTTCCGAGCGCGACGGTCGATTGCGGCGGCACCACCCTGGTGCCGGGCACCCGCGACAGCTTCAACCCGAACAACCTCAACCCGTTCGATTATTACAATTCGGCGGTATCTCCGGGCTTCATCGCCAGCCCGAACCAGACCGCTTTCTACAACGAGCTGATCGGCCGGCCGTCGACCAAGATCCGCGCCGCCAACGTCAACCAGTTCGGCCAGGCCGACTATCTGGTTCTCGACGACGTCGACTGGCGCACCTCCGCCGACGCCCAGTTCGGGGCGACCGAGTTCAAGCAGGGCACTCTCAACATCAGGCACGACTTCAGCGACCGGCTGAGGATGGACGGGACGCTCGGCTGGTCGCGGTCCGAGTTCCGCGCCACCGGCCTGCTCGCCGAGTTCAACGCGATCGACCGCGACGGCTACACGTTCGACGAGCGCGGCGATGCAATCATGCCGGTCTTCAACCCCGGCTTCGACGTCGCCGACGCGACCCAATGGTCGCTGGTCAAGGGCCTCTCGACGATCCGCTATTTCAACACGCTGGTGAACAACGAGTTCAAGGTCGCGCGGCTCAACTTCGCCTTCGACCTCAGCGAGGAGCTGACCCTGCGCTTCGGCGGCACCTTCAAGCAGTTCGACTTCGACAGCGACCAGGCCCGCCGCAACCAGGATATCGAGGCGGTCAACCCGACCCTGCTCGAGGCGAAGCTGACCAGCGGTGAGCTCGGCCAGGTGCTCGGCTTCGGCAAGGGCCTCAGCGTCTCGCCGGGCACTCCGACCAGCTTCTTCGCGCCGAACCTCGACGCCTTCAGGAGCGCGTTCGCGATCGACTGCAACTGCGTCAACCAGTGGGGCGATTTCCGGGCCGTCGTCGACGGTCGGCAGCGCAACTCGGTGACCGAGAAGGATTTGTCGGGCTTCGCCCAGGTGGACTATGCGTTCGACCTCGCGGGGCGGCCGCTGCGCGGCGACATCGGAGTCCGGGTGGCCCGCACCCGGGTGAGCGGCGAGGGCAATGTCGGCGGCACCGATGGCGTTCTCGGCCTGCCGGTCACCGCGCATAACGACTATACCGACATCCTTCCGTCGATGAACGCGACCTGGGAGCCGATGCGCGACTTGCTCGTCCGCTTCGCCGCCTCGAAGACGATCGCCCGGCCGCAGCTGCAGAGCCTGACGCCCGGAACCACCGCCTTCGCCAGCGGCCTCAACGCCGCCGGCGCGGCGCCCGCCATCACCGTCGGCAATCCCTATCTGAGCCCGTTCCGGGCGACCAACCTCGATCTCAGCTTCGAGAAATATTTCGGACGCAACGGAATCATCGCGCTGACCCTGTTCTACAAGGATCTGAAGTCCTTCCCGCAGCAGATCGCCGGCGAGGCGCCGCTCTCGTCGGTGTTCGAGCCCGAAATCTACCAGGCCCTGCTCGCAAGCATGACGAGCCCGACGCTGCGCGCCTATACCGAGGCCGGCGGGACCTGGGCGATCCGCCAGTTCCAGGACGCTCCTGGCGGGACGATCAAGGGCTTCGAGATCAACGTCCAGACCGATTTCGGCTTCATCGCCGACGCCGTCCGCGACTTCGGCGTGACCGCCAACTACACCCATATCGATTCCAAGCTGAACTATCTCACCGGCACCCAGCTGGCGACGACCCAGACCGGCGCGACCCCGACCGCGAACAACACTTTCGCGACCGGCCCCTTCCTCAACACCTCGCCGGACGCGTTCAACGCCACGCTCTATTACGAGACCAAGCGCTTCTCGGCGCGGGTCTCGGGGGCGTGGCGCAAGCGCTACGTCAACCGCTTCCCGCTCGCCTCGGGCACCTGCTCGGTCGGGACGACCACCAACAACGGCGGCCCGTGCAACTCGCCGGTCATCGGCGATTTCGGCTTCAACGAGGACCAGCTCAACGTCGACGCGGCGATCTCGTACAACCTCACCGATTGGGCGAAGCTGACGCTCGAGGGCCGCAACCTCACCAACGAGCCGCAATATCGCACCATGTACGCCGACAACCCGGTGACCCAGACCTATGCCAGCACCGGACGGATCGTCACCGCGGGGATGAGGCTTACATTCTGAATTCCTCTCCCGTCTTTCACGGGAGAGGGGGGACCCAAGCCGGAGGCTTGGGGGGTGAGGGTCTTGCCGACTCCGAAGTACAGACCCTCACCTCCCATCGCTTCGCGATGGGCCCCTCCTCTCCCGTAAAGGACGGGAGAGGATCCGAGGGTCATCCCGCCAGCGAGTTCAGCCACTCCTCGAGCTCGGTATAGCCGTCGCCGTCGCGGTCGGAATTGCCGTCGGCGGGATCGGCCGGGTCGAGGCCGCCGCGCCTCTCCCAATCGTCGGGCATGCCGTCGCCGTCGCCGTCGCGCCACGGCGTGCCGGGAGCGAGATCGGGCCAGCCGCCGACCTCCTTCTGGCTGTCGATCAGCCGCCCCCGACCTTGCCGCACCGACTCGACCACCCGCGCGTCGGCGGAATCGCGGACGAGCGAGGCGCCGGCCCCGGCGAGCACCCTGTCGAAGGCGCGCCCGGCCGGATCTCGGGAGACGGGCGGCATGGCGACCGGGCCGGGCAGGCGATAAGCGCCGTCGGCGCGGCCGGAGACGAGGCTCCACGGGTCCTTCGGGACGGCCCCGTTCATGCTGTTGCCGGAGAACCAGGCGCGGGCGATCGGATTGCGCTCGTCGAAGGCGATCGGCTTCTTCGAATCGGGACCCATGAGGTAGGCATTGTCGACGAAATTGTAGAAGGCGCGCGAAGCCTTCTCGCCGCTGTCCGCATTGTAGCCGCTATAGCCGCCGCCCCAATTGTAGAAGACGTTCGACCGGAAGTCGTAGAAAGCGCCGACGCTGTCCTTCGCCGGCGGGAGATAATTGCCGGGGCGCGGCATCCGGGCGGCGTGATGGGCCCACAGATTGTGATGGAAGCTCATCCGGGCGCCGAGCCCGCCGCGCAGGAGCGAGCCGTAGCCGTGCTCGCCCTTGGCGTGGAGGGACTTCCTCAGCGATTCGGCGATGATCGACCATTGCACAGTCACGTCGCGAAGGTCGTCCCCGGGCTCCTCATAGTCCGACCCCGAGGACAGGGTCTCGTCGACCGACCAGCTCGCCGAGACGTGGTCGACGATGATCCGGCGGCCGCGGCTGATGGTGAAGGCATCGCTCTCGACCCCGCTCTCGTCGCCGAGCCGCGAGCGGACGTAGCGGACGACGACGTCGTCCGCCGCGATCTCGAACACCCGGTCGCGGACGGCGACTCCGCCTCCGGGCGCGGTCTGGCCGGCGACGGTGACCTGGCCGTTGCGGACGACCAGCGGCTTCTTCAGGCGGATCGTACCGCCGACGTCGAAGACGATGGTTCGAGGGCCCTTCGCCTCGATCGCGGCGCGAAGCGAGCCCGGGCCGCTGTCCTCCAGGTTGGTGACCCGGATGACGCTTCCGCCGCGCCCGCCTCGCGCGAAGCGGCCGGCGCCTTCCGCGCCCGGAAAAGCCACGACCTGAGGCGCGGCGGCGGCGATCAGGAGCAGGCCGATCATTCGGCGAGCCTCGCTTCCTCCATGCGCGGCACCAGCAGGTGGATCACCAGCAGCGCCACCAGATAGGTCGAGCCGGCGACCACGAACATCGGCATGTAGCTTCCGGTCGAGTCGAGCACCCAGCCGGTGAACTTGGCCATGCCCATGCCGCCGATCGCTCCGAGCGTTCCGCCGATGCCGATGATCGCGCCCACCGCCTTGCGCGGGAACAGGTCGGAAGGGAGCGTATAGAGATTGGCCGAGAAGCCCTGGTGGGCGGCGGTGGCGAGGCCGATCAGGAGGACGGCGCCCCAGACGCTGGCGATCCCCGGCGCGAGCATGACCGGCGGGACGCACAAAGCGCAGACCAGCATCGCCGTCTTGCGGCCGGCGTTGACGCTCCAGCCGCGCTTGATCAGCTTCGACGAGAGCCAGCCGCCGGCGACGCTTCCGACGTCGGAGAGGATATAGATGGCGGCGAGCGGCGGGCCGAAGGTCTTGAGATCGAGCCCGTGCTGCTTGGAGAAGAAATCGGGCAGCCAGAACAGGAAGAACCACCAGATCGGGTCGATCATCAGCTTTCCGACCGCATAGGCCCAGGTCTGGCGGTGGCGGAGCAAAGGCAGCCATTTGACGTCGCCCGGCGGATCGGCCGGGTCGCTCTCGATATAGGCGAGCTCCTCCGCCGACAAATTCCTCTTCTCGCGCGGGCGGCGATAGACCGTCCACCACACCGCCACCCAGAGGAAGACGATGGCGCCGGTGAAGATGAAGGCGACCCGCCAGCCGAACCAGAGCACCAGGAAGGGCGCGATCAGCGGGGTCAGGATCGCGCCGATATTGGCGCCGGCATTGAAGATCCCGACGGCGAAGGCGCGCTCCTTCTTCGGGAACCATTCGGCCACCGCCTTGACCCCGGCCGGGAAGTTGCCGGATTCGCCGAGGCCGAGCGCGAAGCGGGCGATCATGAAGTGGGTGGCGCTGTTGGCCAGGGCATGGGCCATCGCCGCCACGCCCCAGATCGTCGCCGCGAGGGAATAGCCGAAGCGGGCGCCGAGCTTGTCGCGGATGAGCTGCTCGACCCCTTGGTCGCCCGCGAACGTCCC
>DASQJV010000352.1:0-9853 GCA_035630855.1 Allosphingosinicella sp.
TCGAACGTGCCGAAGCCGCCGGGGAAGATCGCCACCGCCCGGGCCCGGAGCAGGAAGTGCATCTTCCTGAGCGCGAAATAGTGGAACTGGAAGCTCAGCGAAGGCGTGACGTACGGATTGGGCATCTGCTCGTGCATGAGCACGATGTTGAGGCCGACCGATTCGGCGCCCTCGTCGTCGGCGCCGCGATTGGCCGCTTCCATGATCGAGGGGCCGCCTCCGGAGCAGACGACGAAATGGCGATTGCCGGCTTCGTCGGGATCGCAGCGGCTGGCGAGGCGGGCGAGGCGGCGCGCCTCTTCATAATAGCTGCTCTTCGCCTTCAGGCGCTCGGCGATGTGGCGCTGCTGGTCGGTCGACGCCGCCGCGATCAGTGCGTCGGCCTTGTCCGGCTCGGGAATTCGCGCGGAGCCGTAGAAGACGAAGGTCGAGGCGATCTTCGCCTCGTCGAGGAGAAGCTCGGGCTTGAGTAGCTCGAGCTGGAAGCGGACCGGGCGCAGATCCTCGCGAAGGAGGAAATCCATGTCCTGGAAGGCGAGGCGATAGGCATTGTGCTCGGTCTGCGCGGACTGGGTCTGCTGGGCGGCGGTCTCGGCTTCCTGGCGCGCGGGCGGGAAGACTCGGTTGGGCGGTATGGGATCGGTCATGGCCGCCCGTTTAGCGACAATAGGGCCCTTGTCCCATGTCGAAATGGAGATGATCGCGGTGATAGGCGTCCGAGTCGGGGCCCAGCACGATCCCGAAGCGCCGGCAGCCGGCCGAATGGACCGCACGCAGGAAGCGGCGGACGTCCCTGTCTTCGCCGTTCCAGCCCGACTTGACCGCGATCCGGCGGCCGTCGGCGAGGACGAAGGCGCCGACGTCGACCGCATTGGCCCGGCCGTGCTCGCTGAGCCTGGCGCCGGGCCGGCCGTTGACCGGACGGCAGCTGTAGGTGCCGAAGCTCTCGACCTTGACCACCGGGCTGCCCAGCCAGGCCTTGGCCGCGGGCTGCATCGCCTCGCGGGCCCAGCGCGCGAGCTGGCGGGCGAGCGGGCAGGTCATCGCCCCGAGATTGGCGACCGGAGTGCCGATGTCGAGCAGCTGGACGGCGCCGAGGGCGGTGCAGCCGTTGCCGAAATGGCGGTCGGCGAGCGCCTTGAAGCGCACGCCCTCGCGGGCGAGGTCGGCCTGGCACTGGAGGGTTTCGCGAGCCGGCGGCGGGCGCCCGCTGACGGCGGGATCCGGCCGGCGGTCGCTCGACGGGATGCAAGCCGTCAGAAGCAAGGTCGCCATGATTGCCCAGCGCATTTCGACAGCCTAACCGCACCGTCGTCCCGACGAAAGCCGGGGCCTCCGGCCGGAAAAGGCTCGGCGGGTCTCCCCGAGGCCGCGGCTTTCGCCGGGATGGCGGTTCCACTCCCCGCATCGCGGTTGACAGCCCCGTGCGCGCCCCTAAACCCCGCCTCGGGCCACGCCGTCCCAACGCGGCGCGTGCTCTCTGCGAGGAGAGTTGAAGTGACGCATGTGAAACCGGACGCGCGCCCCGCGCGTCCCTTTTTTTCCTCCGGCCCGTGCGCCAAGCCGCCCGGCTGGGGCCCCGAGCATCTCGCTCTGGGCTCACTCGGGCGCTCGCACCGCTCGAAGCTCGGCAAGGCGAGGCTCGGCCACGCCCTCGAGCTGACCCGTCGGGTCCTCCGGGTTCCGGCGAGCCACCGGATCGCGATCGTCCCCGCTTCCGACACCGGCGCCGTCGAGATGGCGCTGTGGTCGATGCTCGGCGCCCGGCCGGTCACCCTCCTCGCCTGGGAGAGCTTCGGCGAGGGCTGGGTCACCGACGTGGTCAAGCAGCTCAGGCTCGACGCGACCGTGATCAGGGCGGATTATGGCGAGCTCCCCGACCTCGCCGCGGTCGACCCGGGACATGACGTCGTCTTCACGTGGAACGGCACCACGTCGGGGGTCAAGGTCCCCGACGGCGAGTGGATCAGCGACTCCCGCGAGGGGCTGATCATCGCCGACGCCACCTCCGCCGCCTTCGCCCAGCCGCTGCCGTGGGAGAAGATCGACGTCGCCACCTTCAGCTGGCAGAAGGCGCTGGGCGGCGAGGGCGGCCACGGCATGCTCGTCCTCGGCCCGCGCGCGGTCGAGCGGCTGGAGAGCTATACGCCGCCCTGGCCGCTTCCCAAGATCTTCCGGATGACCAAGAGCGGCAAGCTGATCGAAGGCCTCTTCCACGGCGAGACGATCAACACGCCGTCGATGCTGGCGGTCGAGGATTATATCTTCGCGCTCGAATGGGCGATCGGGGTGGGAGGGCTGCCGGGCCTGATCGCCCGCTCCGAAGCCAATGCGGCGGCGGTCGACGCCTGGGTCGGGCGGACCGATTGGGTCGAGCATCTGGCCCGGTCGCCGCAGACCCGCTCGAACACCAGCGTCTGCCTGAAGTTCGCCGAGGGCGGCGACCCGGAGGCGCAGTCGGCGCTGGTCAAGAAGATGGCCGGGCTGCTCGAGGCCGAGGGCGTGGGCTACGACCTCGCCGGCTATCGCGACGCGCCGCCGGGGCTCAGGCTCTGGTGCGGAGCGACGGTCGAGACCGACGACCTCGAGGCGCTCTTCCCCTGGCTCGACTGGGCCTTTCACGAGGCCAGGTCCTGATCAGTCCATGCTCACCGGCGAAGGCCGGTGCCCAGCCCCTTTTTCTGGGCCCCGGCCTTCGCCGGGGTACGAGGTGTAAATGCCCAAAGTCCTGATTTCCGATTCGATGGACCCCAAGGCCGCGGAGATCTTCCGAGCCAAGGGGGTGGAGGTCGACGAGAAGCCCGGCCTGACCAAGGACGAGCTCAAGGCGATCATCGGCGGCTATGACGGCCTCGCCATCCGCTCGGCCACCAAGGTCACCCAGGATGTGCTCGACTCGGCCACCAACCTCAAGGTGATCGGCCGGGCCGGGATCGGAGTCGACAATGTCGACATCCCCGCCGCCACCGCCCGCGGGATCGTCGTCATGAACACGCCCTTCGGCAACTCGATCACCACCGCCGAGCATGCCGTCGCCCTGATGTTCGCTCTGGCGCGCGACCTGCCCGCCGCCGATTCCTCCACCCAGGCCGGCAAGTGGGAGAAGAACCGCTTCATGGGGGTCGAGCTGACCAGCAAGACACTAGGGCTGATCGGGGCCGGCAACATCGGCTCGATCGTCGCCGACCGGGCGCTCGGGCTGAGGATGAAGGTCGTGGCCTACGACCCCTTCCTGACCCAGGAGCGGGCGCTCGACCTCGGGGTCGAGAAGGCCGAGCTCGACGAGCTTCTCGCCCGGGCCGACTTCATCACCCTCCACACGCCGCTGACCGATCAGACCCGCAACATCCTCTCGCGCGAGAATCTGGCGAAGACGAAGAAGGGCGTCAGGATCGTCAATTGCGCCCGCGGCGGCCTGATCGACGAGGTCGCGCTCAAGGAGGCGCTCGAGAGCGGCCATGTCGCCGGAGCCGCCCTCGACGTGTTCGTCGAGGAGCCGGCCAAGGCCAGCCCCCTGTTCGGGACGCCCGGCCTCGTCGCCACCCCGCACCTCGGCGCCTCGACCACCGAGGCTCAGGTCAACGTCGCCATCCAGGTCGCCGAGCAGATGGCGGAGTATCTGGTGCGCGGCGGGGTGACCAACGCGCTCAACATGCCCTCGCTGTCGGCGGAGGAGGCGCCCAGGCTCAGGCCCTACATGGCGCTCGCCGAGAAGCTCGGCTCGCTGGTCGGCCAGCTTTCGCACGGAGCGATCGCCGGACTGTCGATCGAAGCCGAGGGCGCCGCCGCCGAGCTCAACATGAAGCCGATCACCGGAGCCGTCCTCGCCGGCTTCATGCGGGTCCATTCGGACACGGTGAACATGGTCAACGCGCCCTTCCTCGCCAAGGAGCGCGGGCTCGACGTCCGCGAGATCCGCCACGACCGCGAGACCGACTATCACACCCTGCTCAGGGTCTCGGCGATGACCTCGGCCGGCGACCGCCCGGTCGCCGGAACCCTGTTCGCCAATTCGGCCCCGCGCCTGGTCGAGATCTTCGGGATCAGGGTCGAGGCGGAGCTCGAGGGCGAGATGATCTACATCGTCAACGAGGACACGCCCGGCTTCATCGGCCGGCTCGGCACCCTGCTCGGCGAGGAAGGGGTCAATATCGGCACCTTCAGCCTCGGCCGGCGCGAAGCGGGCGGCGAGGCGGTCGCTTTGGTCTCGGTCGACAGCCATGTCGGGCCCGACCTGGTGAGGCGGCTTCAGGCGCTTCCGGGGGTGAAGAGGGTGGCGCCGCTGAGGTTCTAAAATCCTCCCCTGCATTTGCAGGGGAGGGGGACCATGCGAAGCATGGTGGAGGGGCCTTTCTGAGTCCGAAAAACCCCTCCACCGCGCTTCGCGCGGTCCCCCTCCCCCGGAAATCCGGGGGAGGAATTAAGGGAGGAGAGTAGACCTTGCCCCTCCCCCACCCTAGAGCGCTCACCGTCAGCAGGAGCATCGCTTGGCCAACGTCACCGTCATCGGAGTCCAGTGGGGCGACGAGGGGAAGGGGAAGATCGTCGACTGGCTGGCGAGCCGGGCCGACGTGGTCGCGCGGTTCCAGGGCGGCCACAATGCCGGCCATACCTTGGTCGTCGGCGACCAGACCTACAAGCTCTCGCTCCTGCCCTCCGGGATCGTCCGCGGCACCCTCTCCGTCATCGGCAACGGCGTCGTCCTCGACCCCTGGGCGCTCAAGGCCGAGGTCGAGCGGCTGGGCGAGCAGGGAGTCGAAGTGACCCCGGAGACCCTGCACATCTCCGACACCTGCCCGCTCATCCTCCCCTTCCACCGCGACCTCGACGCGCTTCGCGAGGACGCTTCGGGGCAGGGCAAGATCGGGACGACGAGGCGCGGCATCGGCCCCGCCTACGAGGACAAGGTCGGACGCCGCGCCATCCGGGTCTGCGACCTCGCCCATCTCGGCCATCTCGGGCCGCAGATCGACCGGCTCTGCGCCCATCACGATGCGCTTCGAGCGGGCTTCGGCGAGCCGCCGATCGACCGGGAGCGGCTCGAGCGCGACCTCGGCGAGATCGCGGATTTCGTCCTCCGCTTCGCCCGGCCCACCTGGATCACGCTGGGCGAGGCCAAGGCGAGCGGCAAGCGGATCCTGTTCGAAGGCGCCCAAGGCGTCCTGCTCGACGTCGACCACGGCACCTATCCGTTCGTCACCTCGTCCAACACCGTCGCCGGCACCGCCGCAGCCGGCAGCGGCCTCGGGCCGGGCGCGGCCGGCTTCGTGCTCGGGATCGTCAAGGCCTATACCACCCGGGTCGGCGCCGGCCCCTTCCCGACCGAGCTCGAGGACGAGACCGGCGAGCGCCTCGGGACCCGGGGGCGCGAGTTCGGAACCGTCACCGGCCGCAAGCGGCGCTGCGGCTGGTTCGATTCGGTGCTGGTCCGCCAGGCCTGCGCGGTGGCGGGAGTCACCGGAGTGGCGCTGACCAAGCTCGACGTGCTCGACGGGCTGGAGGAGATCAGGATCTGCACCGGCTACCGGCTGCGCGGCCGTGCCCTCGACCACCTCCCCGCCCATGCCGCCGACCAGGAAGCGGCGGAGCCGGTCTACGAGACCATGGCCGGGTGGAGCGAATCGACCGCCGGAGCGCGCAGCTGGGCCGAGCTTCCCGCCCAGGCGATCAAATATATCAAGCGGATCGAGGAATTGTGCCGGATCTCGGTCGCCCTGGTGTCGACCAGCCCGGAGCGCGAGGACACGATCCTGGTCCGGGATCCGTTCGCCGATTGATTTGCCTCCCCATCGCACAGCGATGGGGAGGCAAAGATGCCTTCCCCTGCGCTTCGCCCGCGACTATCCCGCCGCCATGGCCAACATCCTCGTCACCGGAACCAGCCGCGGCATCGGCAAGGCGATCGCCGCCGCTCTCTCGGCCCACAATGTCGCCGGCCACTCCAGCCGCGGCGGCGACGGCATGATCGCCGCCGATCTTTCCACGCCGGGCGCGGCGGAGGCGCTCTGGAGCGAGGCTCTGGAGCGGCTCGGCGGGCGGGTCGACGTCCTCGTCAACAACGCCGGAATCTTCGAGGCGGCGCCGGTCGACCTTCCCGCCGCCGAATGGACGGCGCAGTGGGAGCGGACGATGCGGGTCAACCTCACCGCCTCGGCCGAGCTGTGCCGGCTCGCCGTCCTCCATTTCCGGGAGCGCGGAGGCGGCCGGATCGTCAACGTCGCGAGTCGCGCCGCCCATCGCGGCGACAGCCCGGCCCACTGGCATTATGCCGCCTCCAAGGCCGGGATGGTCGCGATGACCCGGACGATCGCCCGCGCCTATGCCGCCGACGACATCCTCGCCTTCGCCGTCTCGCCGGGCTTCACCGCCTCGGAGATGATCGACGATTACATGGCGAGCCGGGGCGGCCAGAAGATCGTCGCCGACATCCCGCTCGGCCGGGTCGCCGGCGCCGACGAGGTCGCCGAGACCGTGCGCTGGCTGGCGGTGGACGCCCCCGCCTCGGCGACGGGGACGGTGATCGACGTCAACGGGGCGAGCTATGTCCGCTGACATGCTCCTCCCCGGAACGGGGAGGAACACGATGACCGACAGCTGGAAGGTCAGCCTCCCCTGCACCAAGGCGGAGGCGGAGGCGCTGAAGGACGACATCTCGCCGCTCGCCTGGCTCGACTTTCCGCCGGTGCTGATGACGAGCGAGGCTGATCCTTCCGCCCCTGAGGAATGGCGGCTGGACGCCTATTTCGACAGCGAGCCGACGGCGGAGATGCTGGACCTGCTGGCGGCGCTCGCCCCGAGCGCGGCCGGGACCGCGCCCGCCGTGGAGCGAGTCGAGGACCGCGACTGGGTGACCCTGAGCCAGCAGGGGCTCGAGCCGATCCGCGCCGGGCGCTTCTTCGTCCACACCCCGAAGCACCGCGACGAGGCGCCGGCCGATCTGATCGCGCTCGAGATCGACGCCGGCCGGGCGTTCGGGACCGGCCAGCACGAGACGACCGGCGGCTGCCTCGTCGCCTTGAGCCGGCTCAAGGCCGGCGGCGCGAGGGTCGCCGACCTGGTCGACCTCGGCACCGGCACCGGCCTGCTCGCCTTCGCCGCGCTGAAATTATGGCCCTCGGCCCGGGCGGCGGCGTCCGACAACGATCCGGTGGCGATCGAGGTCGGCGAGGAGAATGCGGCGATCAACCATGTCCGGCTCGGGCGGGCCCGGGGACAGCTCGAGCTGCTCGTCGCCGACGGCATGGACCATCCGAGGCTCCGGGCGCGGGCGCCCTACGATCTGGTCATCGCCAACATCCTCGCCGGGCCGCTGATCGAGCTCGCGCCCTCGGTGGCGGCGGCGGTCGCTCCGGGCGGGCGGCTGATCCTCGCCGGCCTGCTCGACCACCAGGCGCCGGCGGTGGCGGCCGCCTATCGGAGGCAGGGGATGATGCTGAGCGGACGGGTCGAGCGCGGGGAATGGCCGACCCTGGTGATGCGCAAGCGGCGGGCGGCGCCGGTTAGGAAGCGGCGCGGCTGAGCGCCTCGCGTCATTCCGGCGAAAGCCGGAATCCATGGACACGGTCCCGCGAAATCCTGAAACCGGCGGTGTTCATGGATCCCGGATCAAGTCCGGGATGACGATCAGCCCGCTTCGCGGACGATCGCGTTCCAGGCGGCCTCGTCGATCGTCTCCACGCCCAGCTCCGCCGCTTTCTTGAGCTTCGAGCCCGCGCCCGGCCCGTAGACGACGAGGTCGGTCTTCGCCGAGACCGAGCCGGCGACCTTGGCGCCGAGCTTCTCGGCCTGCGCCTTGGCCTCGTCGCGCGACAGGGTCTCGAGGCTTCCGGTGAAGACCAGGGTCTTGCCGGAGACGGGCGACTGCTTCGTCTCCCAGACGACGTCCGCGGGCCGGACGCCGGCCGCGAGCAGGTCGTCGAGGACCTCGCGATTATGCGCCTCCTCGAAGAAATCGAGCAAGGCGTTGGCCACTTCAGGGCCGATATTGGGGGTCTCGACCGCCTCGACCACCGCCTTGTCGCGGCGCTGGAGGAACTTGCGCTCCTCCTCGCCCTCGGCCCGCTCGATGCCGCGGCGGACCTCGAGCGCCCCTTCGACCATGGACCTGAAATTGTCCCAGCTCCGGTAGCGGCGGGCGAGGTCGCGGGCGGTGACCTCGCCGACATGGCGGATGCCGAGAGCGTAGAGGAAGCGATCGAGCGGCGGCTCCCGCTTCGCATCGATCGCGGCGATCAGATTGGCGGCGGAGATCTCCGCCCAGCGCTCCCGCGCAAGCAGGTCCTCCCTGGTCAGCCGGAAGATGTCGGCCGGGGACTGGAGCAGGCCGTCGCGGAAGAAATTCTCGATATGGGTGATTCCGAGCCCTTCGATGTCGAGCGCGTGCCGGGAGACGAAATGGCGCAGCCGCTCGACCCGCTGGACCGGGCAGACGAGCCCGCCGGTGCAGCGCACGTCGACCTCGCCTTCCTCGCGCACCGCGTCCGAGCCGCATTCGGGGCAGGTCGTCGGGAAGACGTAGGCGGGACGCTCCTCATTCGGCGTGAGGTTCTCGAGCACCTGCGGGATGACGTCGCCGGCGCGCTGGATCCGGACCCGGTCGCCGACCCGCACTCCGAGCCGCTCGATCTCGTCCTTGTTGTGCAGGGTCGCGTTGGTGACGGTCACTCCGCCGACGCTGACCGGCCTCAGCCGCGCCACCGGCGTCAGCTTGCCGGTGCGTCCCACCTGGATGTCAATCGCGAGCAGCTCCGTCTCGGCCTTCTCCGCCGGGAATTTGTGGGCCAGAGCCCAGCGCGGCGCCCGCGCCACCTGGCCCAGGCGGCGCTGCCAGTCGAGCCGGTCGACCTTGTAGACGACTCCGTCGATGTCGAAGGCCAGGTCGGCCCGCTTCGCCTCGATCGCTCGATAATGGGCGAGCAGCGAATCGAGGCCGGCGCAGCGCTGGAGAGGGTCGGCGATCGGAAGGCCCCACGCCTCGATCGCGCGCATCACTCCGAGCTGGGTATCGGCCGGCAAGGCGATCGCCTCCCCCCAGCCGTGAGCATAGAAACGCAGCGGCCGCGATGCGGTCACCGCCGCGTCCTTCTGGCGAAGCGAGCCGGCGGCGGCGTTGCGCGGATTGGCGAACTGGCGCGCCTTCGCCGGATCACCGGCCTCGGCGAGCAGCCGGGCGTTCAGCGCCGCGAAGTCGGCCTTCGACATGTAGACCTCGCCGCGGACCTCGAAGACGGCGGGGGCCTGCCCCTTCAGCCGCTGCGGGATGTCGGCGATGGTGCGGACATTCGCCGTCACATCTTCGCCAGTCGTTCCATCGCCGCGGGTGGCGGCGAGGACCAGCTCGCCTTTCTCGTAGCGGAGCGAGCAGGAGAGGCCGTCGATCTTGGGCTCGGCGGTGAGCGCGACCTCCTCGTCCGGAGCGAGGCTGAGGAAGCGCCGCACCCGGCCCAGGAAATCGGCCACCTCCTCGTCCGAAAAGGCGTTGTCGAGGCTGAGCATCGGCAGCGCGTGGCGGACCTTGGAGAGGTGCGCGGCCGGAGCGGCGCCGACCTGGCGCGACGGGCTGTCCTCGCGGACGAGGTGGGGGAATCGCCGCTCCAGCTCCTGGTTCCGGCGCACCAGCGCGTCATAGTCGGAGTCGGAAATCTCCGGGGAGTCCTCGCTGTGATAGAGCCGGTTGTGGCGCGCGATCTCGGATGCGAGATGCTCGAGCTCGGCGGCGGCTTCGGCGTCGGTCACGCTCTGCCTCCCCTTCGCCAGATGGAGAGGCAATATCCTGCCCCCCTCACGCCGCCTCCAGCAATCTTACCGCCTGCGCCCTCGCCTCGTCGGTGACCTGGGCGCCCGAGAGCATCCG
>DASQJV010000353.1:0-7867 GCA_035630855.1 Allosphingosinicella sp.
CAAACCAGCCTTCGGTGACAGCTGCTTCACCCTCGTCGCCGGCGATCAAGCCACGCGTGCCAGTCCTGGGCCGCCACAGGCCCATCATATTGAAACGCAACGACGCAACGATGCCGAGCATCCGAAAATATCCGCGGCAAACGAAGCGCCCGGCGTCGTCGTGTCGTCGCGTCGTTGCGTTGAATCCTGAAGGGCGGGGCGCAGGGAGGGCAGGCTCCCACGCCCGAACTCGCACCGCCCCGGTCACCGTTTCGAGCGGGCCTCGAGGTGGCGAAGCAGCCTTCGCGCCTGGATCCGCGACCGGATCCGCTGCTCGCGCGTCGGGCAGGTCGTGAAGTCGGTGGTTGCGAGGGTCATCTCCATGCCGCTCAGGACCCGCTCGACCTCGTCCTTGCCCAGCCGCGCCTCGAGCCAGGGGAGCAACGGCCTCAGCCGTTCGTCGAACCAGATGCCGTCGGGCGCGCTGCACATGAAGCCGTAGCCGCCGATCCGCACGGCCTCCTCGAAAATGTCCCCGGTGGGGCGCTCCGCCAGCGGAGTCACGCAGGCGCCGAGGCCGGCCGCCAGGATCGCGGCCAGGGCGGCCCTCATGACCCTGCCCGCCCTTCGCTTCAGCCCGCCGGCCCCTCGATCTCCCGAACCGGCTCCACTTTGAGGCACGAGCCGTCCGCGCCGGTGATCCGGACCCGCGAGCCTTCCGCGCAGTCCGCCCCGCGGCACGACCAGACGCTGTCGCCGACCCGGACCCGGCCCTCGCCATTCTCGATCGCCTGGGTGACGACGACGGTGCGGCCGGTGAGGCGGGCGGCGCGGTCGTTGAGCAGGGGGTCGGCGCTCGGCATCGGGTTGGCGATGTACCAGCGCCGGCCGAAATAGACGGCGGCGATGGCGAGCAGGGCGAAGACCGCGAACTGGAAGGGCAGGTCGATTCCGAAGGCGAGGGTGACGAGGCCGGTCGCCGCGGCGGCGGCGGCTAGCCAGATCAGGAAGACTCCGGGCACGATCAGCTCGGCGATCCCGAGCAGGATCGCGGCCAGCAGCCATAGCCAATGGGGGTCGAGGTCGAGTCCGCTCACTGGCCGGCGCCCCCGCCCTCGAACGGGCCGCGGCGCCGGGCCGCCGGAACGCCCGCGCCTCCGCTTCCGCCGCCGTCGCCGCCGCCCGCTCCGAGCGCGTCGCGGGCGAGCTCGCCGATCCCGCCGAGGGTTCCGATCAGGGCGGTGGCCTCTACCGGGAAGAGGATGGTCTTGGCGTTGGGCGAAGTGGCGAACTGGCCGATCGCGTCGACATAGCGCTGGGCGATGAAATAGTTGATCGCCTGGGTGTTGCCGCCCTGGATGGCGTCGGAGACGACCTGGGTCGCCTTGGCCTCGGCCTCGGCGGCGCGCTCCCTCGCCTCGGCGTCGCGGAAGGCGGCCTCGCGGCGCCCTTCCGCCTCGAGGATCTGGCCCTGCTTCTCGCCCTCGGCCCTGAGGATGGCCGACGCCCGGCTGCCCTCGGCCTCGAGGATGACGGCGCGCTTCTCGCGCTCGGCCTTCATCTGGCGGCCCATGGCGTTGACGATGTCGGCGGGCGGGCGGATGTCCTTGATCTCGACCCGGGTGATCTTGACCCCCCAGGACTCGGTCGCCTGGTCGACGACGGAGAGCAGGCGGGCGTTGATCTCGTCGCGCTTGGAGAGGGTCTCGTCGAGGTCCATCGAGCCCATCACGGTCCTCAAATTGGTGGTGGTGAGCTGCATGATCGCGACGTAGAGGTCGGAGACCTCATAGGCGGCCTTGGCGGCGTCGAGCACCTGGAAGAAGACCACGCCGTCGGTCGAGACCATGGCGTTGTCCTTGGTGATGATCTCCTGGCCGGGGATGTCGAGCACCTGCTCCATCATGTTCACCCTGCGGCCCACGCGATAGAAGAAAGGCATGTAGAAATTGAACCCGGGATGGGCGACGGCGGTGAAGCGGCCGAAATATTCTATCGTATAATGATAGCCTTGGCGGACGATCTTGATGCCTGAAAAGAGGAACAGCACAACCAGGACGAGAAGCAGCAAAAAGACGATGGTGATGGTCATGACGGACGCGCCTCCCCTTGCGAACCCCCGCATAATGTAGGCAAGTGGGGCCGCTTCCAAGCGAAATCGGGACATGACAGCCGACCTCACGCTCTGCCGCTCGCTGCTCTTCCTGCCGGCCTCGAACCCGCGCGCGATCGGGAAGGCGAGGGGGCTTGCCGCCGACATGGTCGTCCTCGACCTCGAGGACGCGGTGAAGGCGGAGGACAAGGATCGGGCCCGGGCGGCGGCGGTCGAGGCGGCCGCGGCGGGCTTTCCCGGCCTGTGCGCGATCCGGATCAATTCGGGAGGCCCGTGGCATGGGCCGGACCTCGCGGCGGTCGCGGCGAGCCGGGCCGACTATGTCGTGGTCCCGATGACGCCGGGGCCGAAAGCGCCCCGCGACGCCGCCCGAGCCACCGGCAAGCCGGTGCTGGCGATGATCGAGACCGCTCGCGGGGTCCTGAACGCGGCGGCCATCGCCCCGGAGACGGCAGGCCTGATCGCGGGCACCAACGACCTCGCCGCCGACCTCGGCCTTCGCCCCGGCGGCGACCGGGCGGCGCTCGTCACCGCCCTTCAGACCATCCTCCTCGCCGCCCGGGCCGCCGGGGTCGCCGCGTTCGACGGGGTCCATAACCGGCTCGACGACCCGGAGGGGTTCGCCGACCAATGCGCCGAGGGCAGGCGCTTCGGCTTCGACGGCAAGTCGCTCATCCACCCAAGCCAGGTCGAGCCCGCCAACCGCCTGTTCGGGCCGGGCGAAGCTGAGGTGGAATCGGCCAGGCGGCTGCTCGCCGCCGCCACCGGCGGCGCCGAGCGCTTCGAGGGCGAGATGATCGAGCGGATGCACGTCGAGCAGGCCCGGCGGGTGCTGGCGAAGGCTCGGATCGAGGCCCCGCCCTCTTGCCTCGACCGCCCCGACCGCCTTTAAGCGGCGGATGCCCCTGCGCCTTTCCGCCATTCTCTTTATCCTACTCGCCGCGCTTGCGGCCCCGGCCGGGGCGGTCTCGCCCGAGGCCCTGCGCCGCCATATCGACATCCTCGCCGGCGACGACTTCGCCGGCCGCGAGCCGGGGACGGAGGGGGAGAAGAAGGCGATCGCCTACATCGCCGGGCAGATGCGCTCCTTCGGGCTCGAGCCGGCCGGGCCGAGCAACAGCTGGTACCAGCCGCTCGACGTGGTCCGGCGCCGCCCCGGCGACCAGAGCAGCGTCTGGCGGGCGCGGGGCACCAAGGCCGAAAGGATCGAGCTCGGCCGCGACGAGGTCATATTGATCGGCCGGACCGCCCGCGAGACCCTGGCCGGGGCGCCGGTGGTCTTCGCCGGCCACGGCGCCGTCATCCCCGGCAAGGGCATCGACCAGCTCGCCGGGGCCGACCTCAAGGGCGCCGTCGTCCTCATCCTCTACGACGCTCCGGACGGGCTTCCAGGCTATTCGGAGCGGGTCGCCACGGTCGCCGCCGCCGGCGCCGCGGCGGTGATCGGCATCGTCGGCAAGGAGCTTCCCTGGCCGGTCGTCCAGCGGGTCTACGATTCCGGCCAGACCCGGCTCGCCGTCCAGGATCCCGCCCCGCTCGCCGGCGCGATGTCGCAGTCGGCCGCGGAAAGCCTGTTGCGGGCCGCCGGCGCCGATCTCGCCTCGCTCCTCGCCGTTCCCGGGCCGAGCTTCGCTCCGGTGCCGCTCGGGCTTCGCGCCAGCTTCGACGTCGCGACGTCGATCGAGACGATCCGGACCAACAACGTGGTCGGCCGGATTAGGGGCTCGGGGGGAGGGCGCGAGAGCCTCCTCTACCTCTCCCACTGGGATCATCTCGGCCTGTGCGACAGGGAAGGGCCGGACCGGATCTGCAACGGCGCGGTCGACAATGCGAGCGGCATCGCCGCCCTGCTCGAGATCGCCCGCGCCCTCGGCCGCGGCAAGAGGCCGAAGCGCGACATCCTCTTCCTCGCCACCACCGCCGAGGAGATGGGCCTGCTCGGAGCCGAATATTTCGCGACCCGGCCGACCGTCCCGGCCGGCTCGATCGTCGCCGCGATCAACATGGACACGCTCGCCATCGCCCCCAAGGGGGAGAAGGTCGCGGTGATGGGGCGCGGCCATGCCGCCCTCGACTCGCTCATAGACCGCACCGTCGCCGAGGCCGGGCGAACCCTCGACGGCGACGACGAAGCCGCCGCCTTCATCGAGCGCCAGGACGGCTGGGCTTTCGCCCGCGCCGGAATCCCCTCGGTGATGGCGGGCGGCTCCTTCGCCGACATGAAGAAGCTCGGCGCCTTCCTCGGCGGTCCCTATCATTCGGCCGCCGACAATCCCGGCCCGGGCCTGGTCCTCGACGGCGCGGCGGAGGACACCGAGCTGATGATCGCGCTCGGCCGCAAGCTGGCGGATCCGGCGCTCTACCCCTGGCCGAGCCGCTAGGCTGAAGCTAATTCCTCCCCGAGCAAGCTCGGGAAGGAGCCGTTCGCCCATTCGCCCCCGGCGCGCGATCCTGCTATAGCGGCCTGGGGGCATCAGGGGGCTGAGAAACATGAAGCGAATCATCTTCTGCTTCGACGGCACGTGGAACAAGCTGGGCGTGGACACGCCGACCAACGTCGTCCTCACCGCCGCCAGCGTCGAGCGCGAGGCCCGCGACGGCACCGTCCAGATCATGCATTATGACGAAGGGGTCGGAACCGGCCAGCTCGACAAGGTCACCGGCGGGGTGTTCGGCGCCGGCCTGGTCTCGAACGTCCGCGAGGCCTACCGCTTCCTGATCTTCAACTACGACCCCGGCGACGAGATCTACGTCTTCGGTTTCTCGCGGGGCGCGTTCAGCGCGCGCACCTTCGTCGGCTTCGTCCGCCATGTCGGAACGCTCAGCCGGCTCCACGTGGCCCGGATCGACGAGGCGCTCGCCCTCTACGAGCAGCGCCTCGAGGGCGCCGACGGGGCGAGCGAGAAGATGCGCCGGTTCCGCGCCGATTATTCGGCCGCGGTCTGCGTCGGCGACGACGACGACAGCTGGCGCTGCCGGAACGTCCCCGGCTATGCCCAGGGCAGCGCCCCCCGGCTCAAGATCCGCTATCTGGGCGTCTGGGACACGGTCGAGGCGCTCGGAGTTCCCGGCATGCTGTGGATCAGCCGCTGGACCAATCGCGGCAACGCCTTTCACGACCCGTCGATTACCGACTTCGTCGAAAGCGTCCGCCACGCCGTCGCGATCGACGAGCGGCGCTCGACCTTCCCGGCCACTCTGTGCGGCGATCTCACCGCCCTCAACGCCGCGAAAGGCAAGGCCGCCGACGCCCCCGACGCGCCCTATCAGGAGAAATGGTTCCCGGGCGTGCACGGCTCGGTCGGCGGCGGCGGCGACATCCGCGGCCTCTCCGACGGAGCGCTCGGCTGGGTGCTCAAGGGCGCCAAGCTCGCCGGACTGAAGCTCGACGTCGGTCGCGGCTCGCGCGTTCAGGGCTTCAAGCCCGATCCCTATGCGCCGCTCGTCAACGTCGCCGATGCCAAGTCCGGCCTCCTCCAGAAGCTGACCAGGGACCGCCCGGGTCCCGAGCATCCGTGGCAGGTCAGCACGGCCGCGATCTGGCGCTGGAAGAAGGATCCGACCTATCGCCCGAAAGCCCTGGCCGGGGTCGCGGCCGCGCTCGACGCGTTCGAGCTTCCGGCCGCCGTCGCCGCTCCGATCATGACGACCCATGTCGTCGAGCCGAACGACATGCTGAGCAAGCTCGCCCAGCGCTATTACGGCAAGTCCTCGCTGTGGACCTGCATTTTCGACGCCAATCGCGACCAGATCGACGATCCCGACGAGATTTTCGTCGGCCAGCAGATCCGCATTCCCGAGCCGCCGGCGGCCTGAGCCGGCGGCCTGGTCATGAAGAAGCGGCTTCTCTGGGCCTTCGCCGCGGCCCTTGCCCTGGGAGCCCTCGCCCTGATGCTCGACCCGCTCGGCAGCTTCAACGCGCTCATGCCGAAAGACCGGGTGTCCGCCCGGATCGCCGAAGGCCTGGCCTACGGGCCCGGCCCGCGCCGCAAGCTCGACGTCTACGCGCCGCGCTCCGCCGCCGCCGGCAAGTTGCCGGTGATCGTCTTCTTCTACGGCGGCTCGTGGAACAGCGGCCGCCGCCAGGGCTACGCCTTCGCCGCCCGGGCGCTGGCCGCCCGGGGCTTCGTCGTCATCGTCCCCGACTACCGGCTGGTCCCGGAGGCTTATTATCCCGATTTCCTCCGCGATTGCGCGGCCGCGGTGAGCTGGGCCCGGAGCCACTCCGGCGCCTATGGCGGCGACGGCGAGCGCATCGTCCTCACCGGCCACAGCGCCGGCGCCTACAATGCCGCGATGCTGGCGCTCGACCCGAGCCTGCTCGGCCCCGACCGGGCCGCCATTCGCGGCTTCGCCGGGCTCGCCGGCCCCTACGATTTCCTGCCGCTCGACGATTCCTCGACCATCGCCGCCTTCGGCGCCTGGCCCCGTCCCGCCGAGACCCAGCCGACGAGCCATGCCGCTTCGGGCGCTCCGCCCGTCTTGCTCCTCCACGGCGCCGCCGACGGCCGGGTCAAGCCGCGCAACAGCCGGGCGCTCGCAGCGCGGCTCGAAGCCGCCGGGAGCGAGGTCAGGCTGAAGCTCTACCCCCGCCTCGGCCATGTCGGGATCCTCACCGCCTTGGCCCTCCCGCTCCGCCGCCAGGCGCCGGTGCTCGACGACCTCGCCGCCTTCGCCCGCGAGGTGACGGAGGAGCCGGCCGGTTCGGCAGGAGCGAAACCTCGAATGGCGATTCCGTAACCGCTGCGGTCAGGAGGGGTGATAATTTGCGATGGCGCGGTCGCGGGTTTCGAATCCTTCGATGTCTTTTGATCGCGGTCGGCCCGACGTCAGCCACCCTGACCGGGGGAATCCATTTCCGCGCAGAGTTCTGCCCGCTGCTGCTTCATCAGGGCATTCCAGTGAACCAGCCAGAGGAGCATGGCGAGGATCGCCGCAAGCCCGAGGCATTTGAAGAGCGATCCCAGCCCAATCCATGGGCTGAACGCATTCCAGAGCGCCAACAGTCCGAACGCGCCGAGCACCGCCATCTCGGCGAATTTGCCGAGAACGAGGGCCACGGACATTTTCGTCAGGTCACGGATTTTGATCCGTCGCAGGAGGTTCGCAAGGATCAATGCGGCTTCGGCGACCACGGCGACGACGACACCGGCAATGACGAAGGAAAGGAGAACTTCCGTCGTTCCCCAGTTTCCACTCGAGACCTGGGCGGCCTTCGCAGGCCCGGACCACAAAGCGTCCATCGATACGGCCATGATCGCCAGCATCCCGCTCCTGTGGTCCGTGGCCCGGCCGGATCCGGCGAGCGCGCGCGCCGCGAAATCCGAGAGGGCGAAAGGAGGCTTGGACCCGATCCACTCGTAAAAGGCTTCAAGAAGGAACAGGGAGATCAGCGTGAAGGCAAGGAGTCCGAGGGGAAGCGACAGGGCCGGCGCGGCCGATCCGAGAATCCACCACAGATAATAGCCGGCCGCAGGAAGCAGGACGTGCGCCAGCGCCACCGGAGCGGTCCACGACCGGAACGTCATCGTTGAATCGCGGAACCGGACGACCGTGGCTATGGCTACGTCTACGGCAATTCCGAGCCCCATCAGAATGGACGGGATGATGAAATCTTGCAGCACTACCCGTCCCGTCGATTCCTCATTGCCATCCGAACCACCCAGCAATGATTCCGCCGAACCAGAGCACGGTCTGGAAGGCGAACAGGATGATTGCCAGCGAATTCAGGCCTTCGCCGATGGAAAGCGTGTCCCCTATCTGGATGCCTTTGGT
>DASQJV010000354.1:0-5894 GCA_035630855.1 Allosphingosinicella sp.
AAGCGACGTTCTTCGACTTGCCGAGCTCGGTCGTATACATGCTTTTCTCCTGGCGCGGGCCCTAGCAGGGGGCGCCCTTCACGGCAATCAACGCGCGAGCCGCGTCCTGGTGGCGGAAGGCGAGTCGCGGCCGAAGCTGACAGGCGAAGCTTGCGGAACCGACACATGCCATGGGTGTCGGCTTACCCTGTCAGCTTCGTCCTATTCCGCGGGGATCCAGGGGGGAGGGCGAGGGGCGCATAAGGGAGAACATAGCAGAAACGCCGCTATTTGGGAAGGATCGTCATCCCTTCTCTCTCACACCCGCTCTATCACCAGCGCGATGCCCTGGCCGACGCCGATGCACATGGCGCACAATGCGTAGCGGCCGCCCCGGCGGTGGAGCTCCTCGGCGGCGGTCAGGGCGAGGCGGGCACCGGACATTCCGAGCGGATGGCCGAGCGCGATGGCGCCGCCGTTCGGGTTGACGTGGGGCGCGTCGTCGGGGAGGCCGAGCTCGCGAAGCACGGGCAGGGCCTGGGCGGCGAAGGCTTCGTTTATCTCGATAACGTCCATATCCGAGATGCTTAGACCAAGTCTCTTCAACAGTTTCCGGGAGGCCGGAGCGGGGCCGATGCCCATGATCCGCGGCGGCACGCCGGCGACGGCGCCGCCGACCACGCGGGCTCGGGGCGTGAGGCCGTTGCGCTTCGCCGCTTCCTCCGAGGCGACCAGCATGGCGGCGGCGCCGTCATTCACTCCGGACGCGTTGCCGGCGGTGACGGTGCCGTCGCCGCGGACGATCGGCTTCAGCCTGGCGAGCGCCTCGACGCTGGTCTTGCGGGGATGCTCGTCGCGGTCGACGATCAGCGGATCGCCCTTCCTTTGCGGGATCGAGACCGGGACGATCTCGGCGGCGAGCCGGCCATTCTCCTGCGCCGCCGCGGCCTTGTCCTGGCTCCGCACCGCGAAAGCGTCCTGGTCCTCGCGGCTCACCTGCCATTCCTGGGCGACGTTCTCGGCCGTCGACGGCATCGTGTCGTCGCCATAGGAGTCGCGCATCTTCGGGTTGACGAAGCGCCAGCCGATCGTGGTGTCGTACATCTCGGCGTTGCGGTCGAAGGCGCTCTGCGCCTTGGCCATGACGAACGGCGCCCGGCTCATGCTCTCCGAGCCGCCGGCGATGACCATGTCGGCCTCGCTTCCGCGGATCACCCGGGCCGCCATCGCGACCGCGTCCATGCCCGAGCCGCAGAGGCGGTTGAGGGTGACCCCGCCGGACCTGTCGGGAAGGCCGGCGAGGAGGGCGGCCATTCGGGCGAGGTTGCGATTGTCCTCGCCGGCCTGGTTGGCGCAGCCGAGGATGACGTCGTCCAATTCGTCCCAGTCGACTTGCGGGTTGCGCTCCCTCAGCGCCCTTATCGGGATGGCGGCGAGATCGTCGGCGCGGACGTGGGCGAGGCTCCCGCCGTAGCGGCCGATCGGGGTGCGAACCGCGTCGCAGATGAAGGCTTCGGTCATGGCTCGATTCCGTGGCAGAAAGGGATGCCGCCGCCCTAGCCGTTCGGCCTGAGCTTGTCGAAGGCCCTCCTTGGTCCAGGCCGGGAGCGAAGGAGGGGCTTCGACAGGCTCAGCCCGAACGGTTCCGAGGTTCAACCCCGGAGGTAGCGGGTCAATTTCATCCATTCGGCGAGCTTCTCGTCGAAGGGGCGCGTGTAGGCCGGGCTGCTCGACGGCAGCGGGAGGAGGGCGAGATCGGCGCGCTCCGCCAGTTGCGGAAGGCCGAGCGAGGCCGACTTGCCGCCGTTGAAGCCGACGGCGCGAAGCTGCGGAAGGGTCCCGACAAGCGCCACCAGGTCGTTGGCGCTGTCGAGGCGGATGGCGCCGTCGAGGCTTCCGCGCCGGGTCGCCGAGCCGACCGTGTCCCACAGGCCGATCCGGGCCTCGAGCAGAGCCTCGAGCCGGGCCTCATAGGGCAGGGGAACGAGGTCGCGGCCGGCCACCGCTCCGATCAGCCGCCAGAAATGGTTGCGCGGGTTGGCGTAATATTGGCGGCGGGCGAGCGATTCCTCGCCGGGAAGGCTGCCGAGGACGAGCACCCGGGTGCGGGCGTCGGCGACCGGCGGGAAGGAGCGCTTGACCTCGTTCAAACTGAACCCCGTTCGCCCTGAGCTTGTCGAAGGGCTTTCCTTCCCTCCTTGGCGCCGGAAAGGGAAGGGCTTCGACAGGCTCAGCCTGAACGGAGAGGGGCGGAGGCCGTCAGTCTTCCACTCCTGCGCCTTCCTCAGCCCTCGATGAAGAAGCCCCAGCCGATCCAGCGTCGGCGTTGTCCCGAGGTCCGCCAGGCCTCGATCACCCCTTCGGCAGTTGTGCCGAGATGCCGGGCCACGGCTTCGGCCGCGGCTTCCACATCCGCGCCGCCGGCCATCGCCTCCAGGAACAGATATTGGGGTTCGGTGAGGGAGATGGTCCGGGTGACATAATCGGTCCGGACGAGAGCCGCGAAGCTCCTCCCAGCGGGCGGCAGCGGCGCCTCCCGCTGCTCGCGGACCGCGTGATAATAAGCCGGGACAGGAAAGTCGTAGGCGCCGAGGTCGAAGCAGGGCTGGAGACGGAGCCGATCGTCGGGCGTGTCCTCGCCGGCGAAGGGCCGGCCTTCGTGGCCGGGCGCGTCGAACAAGGCGAAGACCTGGCGCTCGAAGCGGGCGAGGTCGATCATGAAGTCGATCCAAAGCTCGCGCTCGGCCGGCGGCCGGTCGCGGTCGGGGCGGTTCTCGCCGAGCCAGGCGGGGAAGCGGCGGCCGAGATCGTAGAGCGTGTGGCTCTCGGGAGGCCGGTCGCGTATGTAGTCGGCGACGAAATCGTCGAAGAGCGGCTCGCCGAGCGCGCGGGTCAGGGCCGGGAATTGCTCGCGCATGCAAGCGGCGATGCGGAGGAAGTAGCCGCGCTGGTAGATGGCGAGCCCGGCGGCGGCGCTCAGGTTCGGCGAGGCGCTGAGCAGGCCGTCCCGCTCGTCGCCGTCGACCTCCCGAGGGAAGATCAGGGCGTGATGCATCCATTCCTGCTCGGCCCGCAGCGCGCTCACGCTTCCTCCAGCAATATGCTGTCCATGACCCGGGGCACCAGGAATCCGACCGGATTCGACAAGCCCTCCGGGCCGACGGGATCGAGCCGCCCCGGCGCCTCCGGATCGGTGCGGCCGCCCATGAAGCCTTTCGCCTTGAGCAGCTCGGCGTGGCACTCGGCGAAATCGGGGATGTCGCCGTCCCATTCGAGCAGGGTCGAGGCGCCGCCCGTTCGAGCCCAGGCCAGGCGGAACAAATCCCAGACCTCGGGGCGGACCGGCCGGTCGTGGGTGTCGACGATGTGGCTGCCTTCATGCTGGTGGCCGGCGAGGTGCATCTGGACGACGCTTTCGCAGGGAAAGGCGTGGATATAGGCGACCGGATCGGCGCCGGCGTTGAAGCAGCTGACATAGACGTTGTTGACGTCGAGAAGCAGCCCGCAGCCGGTCTCGCCGGCGAGCCGGCGGAGGAATTCGGGCTCCTCCATCGTCGACGAGGCGAAGCGGACGTAGCTGCTCGGATTCTCGAGGACGAGCGGCCGCTCGAGAACATCCTGCACCTGCCTGACCCGGGCGGCGACATGGGCCAGGCTCGCCTCGTTGAGCGGCACGGGCAGAAGATCGTGCGAGTTGCGGCCCATCACCCCGGTCCAGCAGAGATGGTCGCTGATCCAGGCCGGGCTGATCTCCGCGGCGAGCCGCTTCAGCCGGGCGAGATAGTCGAGGTCGAGCGGATCCGAGCTTCCGATCGACAGCGAGACTCCGTGAAGGACGACCGGATAATGCTCGGCGACCTCGCGGATGACGGAGCGCGGGCGGCCGCCCGAATCCATGAAATTCTCGGAGATCGCCTCGAACCAGTCGACCGGCGGCCGGTCGGCGAGGATCGTGTCGAAATGGACGCTGCGCAGGCCGAGGCCGAGGCCGAGCCGGGGCAGGTCGGCGATCGCGTCCCTAGCTGCAGCCACCGGCGCCGCTCATCCCGCTCGACCCGCAGGCGGTCATATTGCCTCGATCCTTGTTGTCGTCGGAGATCCAGAGGTAGGTCGGGCCGGTTTCGGCGAAGAGGGCGGGCGGCGGGCCGAGCGCCTCGGGGAGCGGCTGGTTGGACTCGAGCTCGCCGCTCGCCCGCTTCGCGAGCAGCTCGGCGCGCATCGCCGGCCATTTCTCCTCGAACACCTCGCGCGCCCGAAGCCAGACGCTCTTGCGCTGGTTGGGCCCGTTGGTGCTGAACCGCTCGGCGTTGATCGGAGTCGCGCAGCTGCCCTGCGAGCGGCAGTCGTTGTCGCCGGGCCGGTTGAGCTCCTCGTCGGTCCCGTAGAGGCCGCAGCCGCCCTGGTCGCGGCACGAATTCTGGACGTGGCAGGTATGGTCGGTCGCGGTCGAGCAATAGCCTTGGCCGGCACAGGCATTCGGCGCCTGATCCGGACCGTTCGGCGGCTTGTTCGAGGGGCCTGCCACGCCGTAGCGGTCGGAGGCCTTGCAGCTGTTGAGGCCCATGCAGGCATGGGCGGGCATGCCGCGCGGACCGGCGCCGACGGTCTTGGGAAAGGCCGGCGCGTCGGCATAGGGATAGGGGTCGGGCACCGGCTCGCCCGGGACGGGTCCGGCGGCCTTCCTGGGGACTGCGCGTAAAGGCATTGTGGCTCCTCTTCGGCAAAAGGCTTGGGGCTATTCGGCGCGGGTCCAATAAGGGCCGACGTCCGGCAGGTGCATCGCGGCGGCGCCGTCGGTCCGGGTGAGCGCGACTCCGATATAATAGACGACATTGCCCATCGAGCTCGCGAGGTCGCTGTCGGGATCGGCCTCGGCGATGGCGTTGGCGGCGTCGATCGCCGCGTTGCCGAACCTGGTCAGCCCGGCGAACGAATCGGCGCGCCGGCCGAGGTCGACATTCTCGAAGGTCGGCGCCATCACCTTGCCCCGATAGGGTCCCGAGGGAATCGGGATGCCGCGGATCGTCCTGATATATTTGTCCATCACCCAGATCATCGAGCGGTGGAGCCCCTCGTTGAAGAATAGCTTCTGCTTGTCCGGCGGGACCCGGTAGAGCGTCTCGGTCATGATCAGCATGTACTGGAAGAGGGCGCTGTTGAACTCGGCGATCGCCCGGTAGCCGTCGGGATAATCGGCGTTCACCGGATTGTCCGGGAAGTCGCACAGCAGCCCGGCCGCGATCAGCTCGTCCTGGGTGACGGAAGGCTCGATCGGCGCGGGCGGCGGCGGCTCGGGCGGGAGCTGCTCCGTGCAGCCGGCATAGTCGGCGAACTGCGCCTGGAGCTTGAGGAACTTCACGTAATGGGAATCCTCGTCCTTCGACGGATCGTCGTCGGGGCTCGGGCCGACGTCGGGGACCGGGCAGCCCTCGCCCTGGTCGCAGATCGTGTCGATCGCCTCGGCGGCGTCCTGACGCGAGCGGACGCAGAGCAATTCGGACTGGCCGGCGTGGCTGTCCTCGTCGTCGGGAAACTGAGCCACTTCGGCGGCGCCGGGGCAGGAATCCGCCCAGCCCGGCTTGGGCGCCGGCGGCGCCGGCTTCCACGGGTCGAAGCCCTGGTCGGGATAGACGGTGTCGACGTTGTTGGGCGAGTAATTGAAGGGCTGGATCCCATTCTCATAGGCGCCGATCTGGAAGTCCTCATCGGTCACGAACTTCGTCCGGAGCAGGCAGCGTATGTAGGAATAGAATTGGCCGATCGTCTGCCAGTCCCGGTCCTGGGGAAGGGCGTTCCATTGCTCGGGATATTCGATCTGGAGGAAATGCCAGAGCTGCTCGAAGCTGAGCTTCTCGAGCGGGATCAGCACCGCGGTCGAGCCGTCGGGCCCCGGCGGGCCGACCGGATTATGGTAG
>DASQJV010000355.1:0-11835 GCA_035630855.1 Allosphingosinicella sp.
GCAAGATGGAGACCCACGACCGCCAGGAAGCCGACGCCTTGCTGGAGACCTACAAGGCGGCGCTGGGGCTGGACTGATCCTGAAAATTCCTCCCCGAGCTTGCTCGGGGAGGGGGACCAGGCGAAGCCTGGTGGAGGGGCAATCCGGAGGCTGTTTTTCCCCCTCCACCGCGCCGCTTCGCGTCGCGGTCCTCCTCCCCGAGACAAGCTCGGGGAGGAATTGCGCGATGCACCGGCTCCCGGTATCGCCGTCCCACACCCCAAACAGCAGGATCGACGCGCACCGCCATGGCCGGCCACAGCAAGTTCAAGAACATCATGTATCGCAAGGGCGCCCAGGACAAGAAGCGCTCCTCGCTCTTCTCCAAGCTCTCGCGCGAGATCACCGTCGCGGCCAAGATGGGCCTGCCCGATCCCGACGCCAACGCCCGGCTCCGGGCCGCGATCACCACCGCCCGCGCCCAGTCCATGCCCAAGGACAATATCCAGCGGGCGATCGACAAGGCCTCGGGCGGCGACGCCGAGAATTATGAGGAGCTTCGCTACGAGGGCTTCGGTCCCGGCGGGGTCGCCCTGATCGTCGAGGCCCTCACCGACAACCGCAACCGAACCGCCACCAACATGCGCACCGCTTTCTCGAAGAACGGCGGCAATCTCGGCGCCTCGGGCTCGGTCAGCCACGGCTTCGAGCGGCTCGGCCTGGTCGCTTATCCCGCCTCCGCCGGAAGCGCCGACGCCGTCTTCGAGGCGGCGATCGAGGCGGGCGCCGAGGACGTCGAATCGGACGAGGACGGCCACCAGATCTGGACCGCCCAGGAGGATCTCCACGGAGTCGCCCGGGCGCTCGAGGACGCCCTCGGCGCGCCCGAGAGCGTCAAGCTCGCCTGGCGCCCCGGAACCCGGGTCGAGGTCGGCGCCGACGACGCCGGCCAGCTCATGAAGCTGATCGACGCGCTCGAGGACGATGACGACGTCCAGACCGTCTGGGGCAATTACGAGGTTCCGGACGAGGTGATGGAGGGGCTTTCTTGACCTTGCTCCTCCCCGGAACGGGGAGGGGGACCAGGCGAAGCCTGGTGGAGGGGGCCCGCGCATCCGCCGCTCCGGCGCCGGGCCCCCTCCACCGCGCCGCTTCGCGTCGCGGTCCCCCTCCCCGTTCCGGGGAGGAGCGATTGCCATGATCATCCTCGGCCTCGATCCCGGGCTGGGCTGCACCGGCTGGGGGGTGATCCGGGCCGAGGGCAATCGCCTCAGCCACATCGCCAACGGCCAGGTCCGGACCGACCCGAAGGCCGAGCTTCCGGCCCGCCTGCTCGACCTGCACGGCCAGCTCCTCGCGGTCCTCGCGGAGCATTGTCCCGACGGCGCCGCGGTCGAGGAGGTGTTCGTCAACGACAATCCGCAATCGACCCTCAAGCTCGGTCAGGCGCGGGGCGTGGTGCTGCTCGCCGCCGCCGCAATGCCGGTCGGCGAATATGCCGCCCGGCTGGTCAAGAAGGCGATCGTCGGCACCGGCGGAGCGGAGAAGTCGCAGGTCCACGCCATGGTCCGGCGGCTCCTGCCGGGAGCGAAGATCGCCGGCGCCGACGCCGCCGACGCGCTGGCGGTGGCGATCACCCACGCCCATCACCTGGCGACGGCGCGGCGGGTGGGGTGAGGGCGCAGCCGTTCCACCCCACCGTTCGCCCTGAGCCTGTCGAAGGGCCTTCTTTCCCTCCGGCACAAGACAAGGAGGGGGCTTCGACAAGCTCAGCCCGAACGGATAGGAGATCGGATATGCCCACCGTCGCTTTCCCCACTCCATGATCGCCAGGCTCCGCGGCCTCCTCGACAGCTTCGCCGCCGACCATGCCGTCGTCGACGTCGGCGGGGTCGGCTACCTCGTCTTCGCCTCGACCCGGACCCTCGCCTCGCTCGGCCCCGTCGGCGGCGAGATCGTGCTCCACACCGTGATGCAGGTCAGCCAGGACGACATCCGCCTGATCGGCTTCGCCTCGGGCGACGAGCGCGACTGGTTCCGGCTGCTGACCTCGGTCCAGGGGGTCGGCGCCCGGGTCGCCCTCGCCATCCTGTCGACCCTGCCCGGCGACGATCTCCACCGCGCCGTCGCGAGCGGCGACCATGCGATGATCGCCCGCTCCCCCGGAGTCGGGCCCAAGCTCGCCCAGCGCATCGTCAACGAGCTGAAGGACAAGGTCGGGAGCCTCGCGCTCGGACCCGCCTCGTCCTCCGCCCCCGCCCCCGGAAGCGCCGCCGCCGACGCCGTCTCCGCCCTGCTCAACCTCGGCTTCCGCCCGGGCGAAGCGGCGGCGGCGGTCGGCAAGGCGGAAACGGAGCTGGGGCCGGGCGCGACGCTCGACGCCCTGGTCAGGACGGCGCTCAAGAAAGCGGCGCGCTGACCGCTGTTCCGGGAAGGGATTAAATCTCACAATGTCAAAGAGCCCGCCGATACGCGACTCGGCTGGCGACCCTTCTAGTAGGAAACTTCCTACATGTTAAGAACAAAAAAGGAACGCTCCTGCAGCGGCTTAGCCGTTCAGCCGCCCCACGCCTCGCCGAACAGGCGGACGAAATTGCCGCCGAGCAGCTTGTCGATCCTGGCCGCCTTCCAGCCCCGCGCCGCGAGGTCGTCGGCCAGCCTCGAATAGCGCGGCGCCTCGTTATAGCCTTCGACCAGGTTGAGGACGTCCGCCGCCTCGCCCGGGGCGGAGATGCCGCGCTTGCGGCGGTCCTCGAAGAACTCGCGGTGCCGTTTGCGGGTCTCGTCGTCGATCGTGAAGCCGAGCAGCGGATTGTCGGTGCCGATCCCGACATGGTCCTCGCCGCACACCTTCACCGCATGCTCGATATGGCGGATCCGGTCCTCGCGCCCCGGCTGGCCCTTCGCCTTCAGGAAGGGCATCAGGTAGATTCCGGCCACTCCGCCCTTGTCGGCGAGCGCCCGAAGCTCGCGGTCATACTGGTTGCGCGGCAGGTCGACGAGGTCGCGGCAGCCGGTGTGGGTGATCGCCGGCGGCCTCGTCGCTTCGGCGATTCCCTCGGCGGTGGTGCGCTGGCCGGAATGGCTGAGGTCCAGCAGCAATTTGTGGCGTTCGATCCCGGCGATCACCTGCCGGCCGAAATCGGAGAGACCGGCATTGGCCCGCTCCAGGCAGCCGTCGCCGGCGAGGTTGCGCTTGTTGTAGGTGAGCTGGAGGATTCGGAGGCCGAGCGCCTTGAACGTCGCCACCCGGCCCGGATCGCCCTCCAGCGGAGTCGTGTCCTGGAAATTGTAGACGATCGCGACCTTGCCGGCGGACCTGGCCGAGCGCAGGTCGGCGACGCTCGTCGTCTTGGCGAACAGCGACGGCATCTCGGCGACGAAGCGGTCCATGAAGGCGATGCCCTCGACCGCCGACCGGAACCGGTCCGGGCCGTTGCCGACCTCGCCCACGGTCTGGCTGACGACGTCGATCGAGCCGGCCCTGACCGCCTCGATCAGCCGCGCCGACGGCACCAGGCGCCCGTCCTTCTCCTCGAACCCGTCGATCCCGCCCTGGGCGTCGACCCGGATCGAGCCGGGGCCCGGCCCCGGCGGGCGGGATTGAGCGCGAGCGGCGGCGGCGGGGAGGGCGAGGACGGCGCCTGCGGCCGCCAGGAACTCGCGGCGGTGAAGGTTGCTCACGGGTCGATCGCTCCGAAAGCCTTCCAGGTGCCGGGCGTGCCCGCGCCGGTGCAGACCCAGCCCACCTTTCCGCCCGCGGCCGGTGCGATATTGTAGACGATCTCCCCGGCGGCGTGGTGGCCGCCGGCCGGGGGCGCCGCGGCGACGCTGATCGAGCGCGCATTCGCCCCCGAGCCGGCCGTGCCCCCGACGAACAGTTCGGGGATGACCGTCTTGCCCACCTGCGCCGTCGAGCGCCCGCCGGTGAAGGTCGTCTTCGGCCCGGTGAAGGCGAGCAGCTCTCCCACCCCGTCGAGAATGAAATAGGTGTCGGCCAGCTGGCGGACGTCGAGGGCGTTGAGGTGAAGAGTCTCATGCTGGGCCCTGAACAGGACGCCATTGGCCAGATCATGTCCGAACATGGCGATTTGCTGGCCGCCGTCGCCGCGCGGGCCGATGGCCGCGAAGCCGCGCGTCGTCGTCAGGGCGCCGCTCTCGTTGCTATATTGCTGGACGCAGGTGCTCCACAGGCTCGGAGGCGACTGGCCGCCGATCCAGATCGCCGGGGCCCGGATCTGGGCGAGAGGCTGATCGTCCTCGCTGTAGCAGGCGACCCAGACGGTCGCTCCGGCCGCCGACGTGCCCCGGTAGCTGCCGCCGTCGACCCAGGTCATGCCCCTGGTCCATAGCGGAATGCCCTTGCGGGGCGCCCGGAAGTGCATCGGCACCCAGATCGCCGGGTTGGTGCCCGGGACGGTCGTCGAGGCCGCCTGGAATTCGCCCGGGGCGACGTGGTACATCCGGGTCAGAATCGTCCCGTCATAGGTCCAGCGATAGCCGTCCGGCTCGGCCCTGCCCCCGGCGCCGGCAAGGACGGCATGGGACGGAGCGCTCGAGGTCTTGCCTCGGCCCGCCTCGAGCAGGCGGTAGAGCTTTCCGGCACTGGCCCGGTAGGTGCCGCCGGGCGAGATGGTCGGGGTCTCTCCGGCCGTCCATTCGGAGACGGGATAGTAGCAGGCCGATCCGACGGCTCCCATCTTGTGACCGGCATGGACCAGGCCGAGCCCGTTGGCCTCCGAGTGATGCCCGGTGTGGCTGTTGCTCAGGAAGCTGTCGTCGCAAAGGCCGTAGCGGCCGTTGGCGTGGAAGTCGCAGCCGATGGTGACGATGCAATTCGCGTCGCCGCCCATCAGGTGGATGCCGCTGCCGCCATTGCCTCCGAACTGGCAGTAGAGGATGCGGGTGCTGTTGGCGTTGGTGGGCACCCCGCCGAAGGCGGTCGGAGTCTCGACTCGAAGGCCGTCGCCGGGGAAGGCGTTGAAGCTGCAGCGGATGATGTCGCCGCGGCAGACGGCGTGGAGGCCGTGGAATTCCGATCCCGCCGGCGCCCGGCTGGTGCAGTAGAGATTCTCCAGCCGGAACCCATCCGCCCCGGTCGTCGGCGGTTTTTCCGCCGCGCCCTTGAAGGTGTTCTGGCGGTTGGCGACGAACCCCGCTTCGTCGAAGTCGAAATGGGTCGCGTAGCCGTGCCTCTGGGAATTGGACTGGCCCTCGATCCAGAGGGCCTGCTTGAGCTCCCAGGGGCGGGCGAAGCGGAAATGACCGGCCGGGACGGCGACTTTGATCCCCGCCGCGCCGACCTGGTAGGGCGTCGGGTTGTTGGCGAGGAGGTAGGCGAGAAGCTTCTCGACCGCGGCGCTGTTGGAGCGGGCCAGGGCGTCGCTGTCGCCGGCGACGATTCCGAAATCCGTCATGTTCACGACCTGCGGGGCTTTGCCGGGGCCGGGGGTCTGGGCGGAGGCGGAAGTGCTCAGCGACAGCAGCGCGGCCCCGCTGCCCGTGGTCGCCAGGAATTCGCGACGGTCCATGAATCTATCTCCTCGCGCCGGCCAATCTACGTCATTCCCGCGAAAGCGGGAATCCATCCTGACTCCGAGCCGCGCCGCCCAAGTCTGGATTCCCGCTTTCGCGGGAATGACGGGGGTTGGACAGTCCCATAAAGCCGCTCGACAGCCACGGCGCTTCGGCTAATGCTCGCTGGCGTGGAGCAGGAGCGGATCATCGGCGGGGAAAGGCGCCCCGAGGATATCGACGCCGCCCTGCGTCCGAAGACTCTCGACGATTTCGTCGGCCAGAAAGCGGCCCGGGAGAATCTGCGGGTGTTCATCGAGGCGGCGAAGAGCCGCGGCGACGCGCTCGACCATGTCCTCTTCTTCGGCCCGCCCGGCCTCGGCAAGACCACGCTCGCCCAGATCATCGCCCGCGAGCTCGGAGTCGGCTTCCGCGCCACCTCGGGCCCGGTCATCGCCAAGTCGGGCGATCTCGCCGCCTTGCTGACCAATCTCGAGGACGGCGACGTCCTCTTCATCGACGAGATCCACCGCCTCGCCCCCGCCGTCGAGGAGATACTCTATCCGGCGATGGAGGACAGGGCCCTCGATCTGATGATCGGCGAAGGCCCCTCGGCCCGCTCGGTCCGGATCGACCTGCCCAAATTCACTTTGGTCGGAGCCACCACCCGCCAGGGCCTGATCACGACTCCGCTGAGGGACCGGTTCGGGATCCCGGTGCGCCTCACCTTCTACTCGGTCGAGGAGCTCGAGCAGGTCGTCCGCCGCGCCGCCCGGCTGCTCGGCCTGGCGCTGACCGAGGACGGCGCCAAGGAGATCGCCCGGCGCTCGCGCGGGACCCCCCGGATCGCCGGCCGGCTGCTCCGCCGGGTGCGCGACTTCGCCCAGTCGGCGGGGTCGGGCGAGGTCGACTCGCAAGTGGCCGACGGCGCCCTCACCCGGATGGAGGTCGACCAGCTCGGCCTCGACGCCATGGACCGGCGCTACCTCATGATGATCGCCGATCTCTACAAGGGCGGCCCGGTCGGAGTGGAGACCCTCGCCGCCGGCCTCTCCGAGCCGCGCGACACGATCGAGGAAGTGATCGAGCCCTTCCTCATCCAATTGGGCCTCGTCGCCCGGACCGCCCGCGGCCGCTGCCTCAACGGCAAGGCCTGGACCCACCTCGGCCTGCCCCAGCCCAGGACGGCGCAGGACGGCCTGTTCGACTGAATTCGCAAGGAGAGGGCAAATGTACCCGTCAATGGTGAAGTCACCGTTCGCCCTGAGCCTGTCGAAGGGCCTTGCTTCCTTTTCGGGCAGGGCTTCGACCAGCTCGGCCCGAACGGGGTGGGGCCTGGCTCTGGCTCTCGCCGCCGCGGCGCCCGGTCTCGCCCAGGCGCCGGCCGCGGCTCCCGCGCCCGCCGCCGCTCCGGATTACCGGCAGGATTCCGCCTGGCTCTGCCTGCCCGGCCGCGCCGACACGTGCGGCGGGCCGCTGGCGACGACGGCGCTCAACACCACCAGCTATGGTCCCCCCACCCAGGCGCTTCCGAACAAGGCGGCGAAGGTCGATTGCTTCTACGTCTATCCGACCGTCTCGCGCGATCCCGGCCTCAACAGCGATCTCGCCCCCGGCCTCGAGGAGAATGCGACCGCGGCGGTGCAATTCGCCCGCTTCGCAAGCGTCTGCAGAACCTATGCGCCGATCTACCGCCAGGTGACCGCGACCGCGCTTCCCAAGGCCTTCGCGGGCCTCGACGTCAGGCCCAATTTCGCCACCGCCTATGCCGACGTCCTGGCCGCCTGGCGCCAGTTCCTCGCCTCGCGCAACGCTGGCCGCCCCTTCGTCCTCATCGGCCACAGCCAGGGCTCGATCCACCTGCTCAAGCTCCTCCAGGAGGAGATCGAGGGCAAGCCGGTCGCGAAGAAGATGCTCTCCGCCATCCTGCTCGGCTGGGCGGTCGAGGTTCCCGAAGGCAAGCTCGTCGGCGGAAGCCTGAAATCGACGCCCTTGTGCACCAGGGCCGGGCAGAAAAATTGCGTCATCACCTACATGACCTTTCGGGCCTCGGCCCCGCCGCCGGCCGGCTCCTTCCTCGGCCGCGCTTCCAAGCCCGGCATGACCGCAGGCTGCACCAACCCCGCGGCGCTTCGCGGCGGCAAGGCCACGCTAGATTCCTATTGGTTCGCTTTGTCCCCGACCGCGCCCGGCGCGACTCCGGTGACCTGGTCGAGCCAAGGCGCTCCGCCGACACCCTTCCTTCGCACCGAAGGCCTCGTCACGGCCGAGTGCCGCCACGACGGCCAGGCCGGCTGGCTCGCCGTCGCCGAGAATGCCGACCCGAAGGACGCCCGTACCGACCGGATCCCCGGCGACGTCTACATCGCCGGCCGGATCAACCCCGGCTGGGGCCTCCATCTCGTCGACATGAACGTCGCCCAGGGCGACCTCATCCGCCTCGTCGAGGCGCAGTCGAAGCGATAATCCTCCCCATCGCCAGATGGGGAGGGGGACCACACGCAGTGTGGTGGAGGGGTAACCGGCAGAAGCCTCGTCAGCTACCCCTCCACCATGCTTCGCATGGTCCCCCTCCCCGAGCTTGCTCGGGGAGGATCACTCCCACTCCAGCCAGGCGTAGACGAAGAGCGCCGTCGCCAGCCCGGCCGCGGTGATCAGCTTGATCGCATCGCCGGCGGCGATCTCCACCCGCCAGGTCGCGACGTAGACGGCCAGCGCCGCCGCCAGGGCCATGTAGAAGCCTGCGGCCAGCGCCTTGGCGCGGTTCCTCAGCGACAGCTCGTCGTTGAGCAGCTCCCGCATCCGGCCGCGCAGCCTCAGTCCGCCGCCGTTGGCGAGGATCAGCATCCACAGGCCGATGACCAGCAGCCAGCTGCCGCCGCGCGCATTGGCCTCGACATAGTGCGGATTGCCATATTGGAGGTAGACGTTGAGCAGAAGCACGGCGGCGGCGATCGCCATGATGATCGCCCGGCCGCGCGAGGCGCGCTCGGCCTGTTCGACGGTGACGTTACGCATTTTCCAAAGCCTCCTGAAATTCAGTCTTCGAGCGAGAAGAGCGATTCGACCGGGCAGCCCAGCGCCCGGGCCAGCTTGAGCGCGAGCGCGACCGAGGGGACGAAGACTCCGTTCTCGACGGTGTTGACGGTCTTTCGGCTGACCCCGACCAGCTCGGCCAGTGCCGCCTGGGTGAGGTCGCGCTCGGAGCGAAGCTCGCGAAGGCGGTTGGCGAGGCCCTCAGCCATCCCTCAAGGCCCGCTTTTCGAGCATCCCGAACGTGATCAGCGCCGCCGCGACCGAGAAGGTCATGACGAGGTGAAGCGATTCGCGGCCCTGGATATTGTCGAAGACCGACAGGCCGTAGATTCCGAAGACCGTCGCCATCGCGGTCCAGAATCCCGCCGCATAGGCGCGAAGCCGGTTCGAGCGGGTCACCTCGTCCTCGACGAGGTCGCGGACCGCCTTGCCCCGGAAATGGCCGCCGGCCATCGCCAGCGCCAGCAGCAGGATCGCCGCCCAGACCAGCCAGACGGCGGTCTTGACGGGCGTATCGATCTCGATCCGGTTGCGCGCGAAGTAGAAGGGCTGCCCCGCGAGGAAGAGGATGGCGAGCACCGGCATCATCCGCGCCCGGCGGCGAGTCACCCGGTCGGCGAGTTCGTGGTCGGCGGTGGTCGGCATCTTCTGTCCCCTTTTGTGTAACCTTTAGGTGACATGTAACCTTGGGGTTACATCGATGTCAACGCAAAATCGTCACGTCTCGTCCCGGCGCCTCCCTTTGGGCTTGTCGGGGCGAATCCGCAGCCGATAGAGCCGTCTGCATGGGAGGGGACGGACCGAAGCCGGCGGACGGGGTCATGCGGGGTGCGACGCACCTCTTCCCGCTGCGCGTCTATTTCGAGGACACGGACGTCGCCGGGATCGTCTATTACGCCAATTACCTGCGCTTCATCGAGCGGGCCCGCTCCGACATGCTTCGGCTCATCGGGGTCGACCAGCGCGGAGCGCTCGAAGGCGGCGAGGGCGTCTATGCCGTCGCCGAGCTGTCGGTGAGATACCGCTCGCCCGCGAAGCTCGGCGACGATCTCCTCGTGCTGACCGAGATCGACGAGGTGCGCGCGGCGAGCGTGCTCATTCATCAGCGGGTCATGCGCGGGGATGAACTTCTGGCCGACGCCAGGGTGACGGCGGCCTTCCTGACCCCGGAGGGCCGTCCCCGGCGTCAGCCGAGTGAATGGACTCAGGCGTTCACCCGGTTGCTAAAGGAAGGAAGAGCGTGAACGAATTGGCGATGACGGGAAGCGATATGTCGCCCCTCGCGCTGTTCCTGCAGGCCGACATCGTCGTCAAGGCGGTCATCATCGGCCTGCTCCTGGCCAGCATCTGGACCTGGGCGATCATCATCGGCCACGCGATGAGGCTCGGCCGCGCCTCGCGCGGCTCGCGCGACTTCGAGCGGGATTTCTGGAAGGCGGACGATATCGACCGCTTCTACGAGACCCGCGGCCGGTCCGACATCCCCAGCGCCAGGGTGCTCGCGGCCGGGATCGCCGAATGGCGCCGCTCGACCGGCGGCAAGACGGTCGACCGCGAAGGCGCCCGCTCGCGACTCGCCCTCGTCATGCATTCGGCGCTGACCGAGGAGGTCGACAGGCTCGCGACCCGGCTCAACGTCCTCGCCACGATCGGCTCGGTCGCCCCCTTCGTCGGGCTGTTCGGGACGGTCTGGGGGATCATGCGCAGCTTCACCGCCATCGCCGGAGCCAACAACACCAGCCTCGCCGTCGTCGCCCCCGGGATCGCCGAGGCCCTGTTCGCGACCGCGCTCGGCCTGTTCGCCGCCATTCCCGCGGTGATCGCCTACAATCGCATGAGCTTCGGCATCAACCGCCTCGAAGCGAGGCTCCAGCGCTTCGCCGACGGCTTCCACGCCACCCTCAGCCGCGAGCTGGAGCTGGAGGGATGAGGTCCACCGTTCGCCCTGAGCCTGTCGAAGGGCTTTCCTTCTCTTGCGGCGCCAAGGCGAGGGGAGGGCTTCGACAAGCTCAGCCCGAACGGTTTGCCTTTCGTCGGGCACTCCCCTGATGGCCATGGGCCCGATCCTCGGCTCCCACCGCCGCGCCCGGCGCTCGCCGATGGCGGAGATCAACGTCACCCCGATGGTCGACGTCATGCTGGTCCTGCTCATCATCTTCATGGTGACGGCGCCCCTTCTCGTCGCCGGGGTCCCCGTCGACCTCCCGGACAGCAAGGCCAAGGCCCTCGACCAGGAGCGCAAGCCGGTCCAGATCTCGATCGAGTCGGACGGCGCCATCCATGTCGACGATCAGCCGGTCGCGCCCGCCGACCTCGGCCGGCGTCTCGCCGCCATCGCCGCTTCCTCGCGCGAGCCCGGCGGCCCCCGCATCTTCCTCCGCGCCGACCGCGCCCTCGATTACGGCCGGGTCATGGCAGTGATGGGCGAGATCAACGCCGCCGGGCTCAGGAAGGTCGCCCTGGTCAGCACCCAGGGGCGCGAGCGATGATCGACCGGGCTGAAGCCGCCGGCCTCGGAGTCGCGACGGCGGGCCATGCCGCTCTGCTGATCGCGATCAGCCTCCTCGCCGCCAATACCCGCCTGCCCGTTCCCGGGACCGATCCGATCGAGGTGTCCCTGGTCGACGAGGTCGGGCTCGAAAGCACCGCTCCGTCGCCTTCGCAAACCGAAGCGGCGCCGCTGCCCGGGCCGCCGGATTCCCCGCCCGAGCCGGCCATGCCCGCGCCGCCCCAGCTCCAGCAGGCTCCGGCGCCGCGCCCCGAGCCCCGGCCCCAGCCGCGCGCCGCCGCGCCGACCCCGGCGGCTCCCAAGGTCGAGCCGCGCCCGGCGCCTGCCAAGGCCGCCGCGGCCCCGGCCAGGCCCGCGCCGCCGCGGCGCAATGCCGGCGGGCTGGCCGGAGTCGTCGCGGGCCTCAACGACCGCCCCAGCCCGAGCCAGTCGACCGCCGCGCCGGCCGCCGCCGCCGGGCCCCAGGTCCAGGCGTCGCTCGGCGCCGAGGTCCGGCGCCAGCTCAAGCCGCACTGGAAAGCGCCGACCGGAGCCGATTCCGAGCAGCTTCGGACTGAGGTCGTGATCTCCCTCGCCCCGGACGGCCGGGTCACCGACATCCGGATCGTCGGCACCACCGGCCAGACCGCCAGCAACCGGCCGCAGGTCCCGCTGCATCGGGAGCAGGCCGAGCGCGCCGTCCGTCTCGCCTCGCCCTTCCGGCTCCCCGCTCAATATTATGAGGCGTGGAAGTCGCTCCGAGTCACTTTCGACAAGAGGCTTTCGCAATGATGAAGCGCCTGTTCCCGCTCTTCCTG
>DASQJV010000356.1:0-4717 GCA_035630855.1 Allosphingosinicella sp.
AAATATGAGATGGAGGAGCTCGAATATGAGGTCCTGCCGCAGATCGTCGTCGTCGTCGACGAGCTCGCCGACCTGATGATGACCGCCGGCAAGGAGGTCGAGTTCCTGATCCAGCGCCTCGCCCAGAAGGCGCGCGCCGCCGGAATCCACCTGATCATGGCGACCCAGCGCCCGTCGGTCGACGTCATCACCGGGGTGATCAAGGCGAATTTGCCGACCCGGATCAGCTTCGCCGTCACCTCCAAGATCGATTCGCGGACCATCCTCGGCGAGCAGGGCGCCGAGCAGCTGCTCGGCAAGGGCGACATGCTCTACATGCCCGGCGGCAAGCAGATCGCCCGGGTCCACGGCCCCTTCGTCTCGGACGAGGAGGTGCGCGCGGTCGCCGAGCATTGGCGGGGCCAGGGGCGGCCGGACTATGTCCAGGCGGTCACCGAGGAGCCCGAGGACGGCGGCTACATGTTCGAGGGCCAGCCGACCGGCGAGGACGATCCCGAGGCCCAGCTCTACCGCAAGGCCGTCCAGACCGTCGCCGAGAGCCAGAAGGCCTCGACCTCCTACCTCCAGCGCCAGCTCCGGGTCGGCTACAACAACGCCGCGCGCCTCATCGAGCGGATGGAGAAGGACGGCTTCGTCAGCGCCCCGGACCACGTCGGCCGCCGCGAGGTGCTGGTCGATTCGGAGGGGCGGCCGCTTTGATTTCTTCCTCTCCCGCTTTCCGCGGGAGAGGAGGGGCCCAAGCTGAAGGCTTGGGAGGTGAGGGTCTTGCCGACTCAGTGCTACAGACCCTCACCTCCCACCGCTTCGCGGCGGGCCCCTCCTCTCCCGTAAAGAACGGGAGAGGGGTAAAAAGGAACTCCAAGGTTCAGAGGGCATTCAAGCGCGGGGGGCTAGCCGCCACCGCAAGTTCCATAACGGAGACGTTAGAATGATGCGTTTGAAGACGCTCGGCCTCGCCGCCGCGCCGTTCACGGCCGTCGCCCTGGTGGCGCCGCAGGCCCCCGTGGCCGCCCAGGCCGCCGCGCCGCTCACCCAGGTGACGGCGCACCTCAAGTCGGTCAACACGATGGTGGCGAGCTTCACCCAGACCGACCGCAAGGGCCGCGCGCTGACCGGGACGATGACCCTGAAGCGGCCGGGCAAGCTCCGCTTCCAATATCAGAAGGGCGTCCCGATGCTGATCGTCGCCGACGGCCGCAAGCTCAACATGATCGACTATGAGACCGGCCGGGTCGACGACTGGCCGATTGGCAACTCGCCGCTCGGAGTCCTGCTCAACCCGAACCCCGACCTCAGCCGGATCGCCAAGGTCGTCCGCAACGATTCGCAGACAATGCTCGTCCAGGCGCGCGATCCGAGGAAGCCCGAGTTCGGGACGATCACGCTCGGCTTCGCCAAGGTGCGAAGCGGCCCCTCGGGACTTTTGCTCCAGGGCTGGACCGTGGTCGACGCGCAGAACAACCGGACGACGGTGAAGCTGTCGGGCCAGCGCTTCAACGTGCCCGTCGCGGACAGCGCCTTCACTTTCCAGCGGCCCGCCAAGCGCGGCAAGGCCTGAGTCATTCATCGCGGCGACAGGAATGAGACACTAAAACATCCCTTGCGATTGCGGGTGGTCGCATCGGGTTTTCCCCCTGTTGCCCGGCGTGCCGCCGCAGTCGAGCCTCGCGTAGACCACGCTTGGTTGGCCCCCGCTCCACGCCCCCGGAGCGGGGGCCTTTGCCTATCGGGCCGCTGCCGCTAGAGCCTTGATCATGCCTTCCAACCTCAAGATCGCGTCCTGGAACATCAATTCCGTCCGCGCCCGGATCGAGATCGTCGAGAAGTTCCTGCGCGAGGAATCGCCCGACATCCTCTGCCTGCAGGAGACCAAGGTCTGCGACGCCGACTTCCCCGCCGCCATGTTCAGGCGGCTCGGTTACGTCCACCAGATCATCTGCGGCCAGCGCATGCACCACGGCGTCGCCATCCTCAGCCGACTTCCCGCGCGGGAGGAGGAAAGGCACGACTGGCAGGCCAATGGCGAGGCGCGGCACATCGGGGTGAGGCTCGAGTGCGGGATCCGGCTCGAGAACGTCTACATCCCGGCCGGCGGCGACATCCCCGACCGCGAGGTCAATCCCAAGTTCGGCCAGAAGCTCGACTTCATCGAGCGGATGACGCGCTGGTCCGAGGCCTGCGCCTGCCCGACGATCGTCGTCGGCGACTTCAACGTCGCCCCGCTCGAATGCGACGTGTGGAACCACAAGCAATTGCTCAACGTGGTCAGCCACACCCCGGTCGAGGTCGAGGCTCTGACCAGGCTTCAGCAGAGCAACGGCTGGGTCGATCTCGGCCGCCATTTCCACCCCGCGCCCCAGCGCCTCCACACCTGGTGGAGCTACCGCTCGCCCGACTGGACCAAGAACGACCGCGGCCGCCGGCTCGACCATATGTGGGCGACGGCGGACGTGGCGCTCCAGGCGGTCCGGCACGTCGTCCACGAGCCCTGCCGCAACTGGACCCGTCCTTCGGACCACGTCCCTTTGGTCACGGAATTCAGCATTTGAGCGGCGGGCGCGACGTCGCCCGAGCGATCGACGCGCTTCGGCGCGGCTGGCCCGTCCGGGTGGGCGGAACCGGCTTCCTCGCCGTGGAGACGGCCGACGAGCAGACTCTCGCGGCCTTCGATTCGGCCGGCCCGGCCGACCTGCTCGTCTCCGGCCATCGCGCGGTGACGCTGAAGCTCGCCAACCAGCGCGACGCCGTCCCGAGCGGACCGGTCAGGATCGAGCGCGGCCGGATGAGCCTCGCCGAGGCGACCGCCGTCGCCGACCCCGCGCTCGACCTCTCCCACCCGCTGAAAGGGCCCTTCCGGACCCGCGAAGTCGGATGCGAACCGGCGGCGGCGGCCGCCATCGCCCTGTCGCGCCGAGCCGGCCTTCTGCCCGCTCTGTTCGTCGGCGGCGAGCCGGGCGCCGACTCGGTCTCGCTCACCCCGGCCGACGTCGACGCCTTCGAGCAGGCCGAGACGCTCAGGATCGCGTCCCGCGCCCGGCTCCCGACCCGCTTCGCCGAGCAGGCGGAGATCGTCGCCTTCCGCTCCGAGGAGGACGGCGCCGAGCATGTCGCGCTCCTCGTCGGAACGCCCAAGGGCAAGCCGCCGCTCGTCCGGCTCCACAGCGAGTGCCTGACCGGCGACGTGCTCGGCTCGCTCAAATGCGACTGCGGACCGCAGCTCGATTCGGCGCTGGAGGCGATCGCCGCTTCGGGCTGGGGAATCCTCCTCTACCTGCGCCAGGAAGGCCGAGGCATCGGGCTGGTCAACAAGCTCCGCGCCTACGCGCTCCAGGACCAGGGCTTCGACACGGTCGATTCCAACCTCCGCCTGGGTTTCGCCGACGACGAGCGCCGCTACACGCTCGCCGCCCGAATGCTGGCGGCGCTCGCCCAGGACGAGGTGCGGCTGCTCACCAACAACCCCCGCAAGGTCGAGGGACTGGAGGCGGCCGGGATCCGGGTCGCCGAGCGGGTCCCGCTCAAGGCCGGCGGCGGACCCCACAACCGCGCCTATCTCGAGACCAAGCGGGCGCGCAGCGGGCACCAGCTCTGACGGCATGACGCCGCGCTCCGTCATTCCGGCGAACGCCGGAATCCATGCACATTATCGTGCGAAAACAATCATGTCCGTGTTCATGGATGCCGGATCAGGTCCGGCATGACGAGGTTGAGGACTTCTGCATAGCTGCCCACGACATGGTCGGCTCCGGCGCCCTGGAGCCTGTCGCCGTATCCGGGGCCGCAATGAAGGCCGGCGCACAGCCCGATCACGGTCATTCCTGCGGCCCTGGCCGCTGCGACTCCCGGCGCGGTATCCTCAATGACGAGGACGTCGCCGGGCGCCACGCCCAGTGCCCGGGCCGAATGAAGGTAGATGTCGGGATGGGGCTTGCCCAGCGCGACATGCTCGGCGGCGCTGAACAGCCGACCGCCGAAATGATGGGCGAGCCCGAACCGCTCGAGCGCGCCGCGCAGCCAGGCGGTCGGGCTTGACGAGGCCACCGCCTTGGGAATCGCGGGAATGCGCCCGAGGCAGGCCTCGACGCCGGCGACGGCGACGACCTCCTCCTGCCGGAGCTGGAAGGCCGCCTTCGTCTTCGGCCGGAAATCGGCGGGGAGCGGCGCGCCGATCCCGGTCTCGATGAGAGCGCAGGTGTCGCGCCAGTTGAGGCCGATATAGCGCTCGACGGCCTGCTCGGTGGTCGTCGGATGACCGAGCTCGGTCAGCGCTTCGGCGAGAATGCGGTTGGAGAGGATCTCGCTGTCGACGATCACGCCGTCGAAATCGAAGATAAGGGCCTTGAACCTCAGCTCCGCTCTCCGAACAGCGCCGTTCCGACCCGGACGTGGGTGGCACCGATCGCGACCGCAGTCTCGTAATCGGCCGACATGCCCATCGAGAGGCCTGGAAGGCCGTGGGCCCTGGCGAGCTTGGCGAGAAGCGCGAAATAGGGAGCGGGCTCCACCTCGGCCGGCGGGATGCACACCAGGCCCATGACGGGGAGGCCAGCGCCGCGGCTCGCCTCCACCAGGGCCGGCAGGTCGGCGACCGGGCAGCCGCCTTTCTGGGGCTCGTCGCCGATATTGACCTGGAGGAAGCAGTCGGTCCGTCGGCCGGTCTTCGCCATCGCCTTGGCCAGAGCGGTGACCAGCGACGGTCGGTCGACCGAATGGATGG
>DASQJV010000357.1:0-4692 GCA_035630855.1 Allosphingosinicella sp.
CCTTGAATTTTCTCTGCCCTCCCCCATCTCCCCTCCATCGTTCAACAACGGAAAGGAGGTGGTCTGATGTCTCATTGTCATATGCCGCGTGCGGCGGGTCGGGTGAGCGCAGCCTCCACGGGGGTCCGCGCCTGAGACTTCCGGCCGCATGACGGCTGACAATGGAAAGGCCGTCCCGCAAGGGGCGGCCTTTCGCATTTCCGGGCGATTGACTCCCCGGCTCGCGCGCCTAGCCTTCGGCGGATCGACAAGGGGGAGAGCGAGATGCGGTGGATCGTCGTGGCCGTGCTGGCGCTGAGCGCCGCGTCTTCCTGGGCGCAGGTGCCCAAGGACCAGCTCGCCAGGCCGCCCGCCGACGCCCGGCGCTACGTCATCATGTCGACCGCCGGGAAGCATGGCGAGGCCAGCGAATGGACCGCCCCCGACGGGACCCGCTGGGCTCGGGCCAGCCTCGTCCTTCGCGGCCAGGTCTGGGAGATAGACGAAGCGGCGACGATCGGCCCGGACGGCATGGTCGCCCGCTACGTCGCCCGCGGAGTCAGCCCGCAGGGCGACGTCGCCGAGACCTTCGCGGTGACCGGCGGCAAGGCCGAATGGACGTCGCCGATCGACAAGGGATCGGCGCCCTACAAGGAGCCGGCGATCTATTATCCGGCCGGCCCGGGATCGCTGACCTTCGAGCGACTGGTCGAGCGGCTGATCGCGGCGCCGGGCCACGAGGTCGCCCTGCTCCCCGGCGGCCGGGCGAAGATCGAGCCTCTCGCCAAGGCCCGGATCGGCTCCGGCGCGCGGGCGCTGACGGTGCTCGGCTACGCCGTCACGGGGATCACCAACAGCTCGATCCCGGTCTGGGCGACCGAGGACGGCAAGTTCTTCGCCTCGATCGGATTCCTGTCGACGATCCCGGTCGGCTACGAGGATTCGCAGCCGGTGCTCGAGAAGGCCCAGGACGAGGCGCTGGCGGCGCGTTCGCCGGCGCTGGCTCGGCGCTTCCTCGGAGCGCCGGCCGGACCGGTCGCCTTCACCGACGTCCGCGCCTTCGTCGACGGAAGCCGGTTCGCCGAGGGCCAGACCGTCGTCGTCGACAAGGGCCGGATCGTCGCCGTCGGGCCTTCGGCGAGCACCAAGGTGCCGGCGGGCGCCCGGCTGATCGACGGCAGGGGCAAGACCCTCGTCCCCGGCCTGTGGGACGCGCACATGCATTTCGGCGACGACAGCAGCGGGCCGATGCTGCTCAGCCTCGGAATCACCTCGGCGCGCGACCCGGGCAACGTCACCGCTTTGACCCTGGCGAGGCGCGAGCGCCGGGCGAAGGGCGAGCTGCTCAGCCCCAGGGTCTATTCCTCGACCCTGATCGACGGCAAAGGGCCGAACACCGCCCAGGTCGCCGACGTTGCCACCTCGCAGGAGGAAGCGATCGAAGCGGTGCGCCGGGCCAAGGCGAACGGCATGACCGGGGTCAAATTCTACGGGACCTTCAACCCGGCCTGGCTTCCGGCCGCCGCCGCCGAGGCCCACCGGCTCGGGCTCCACGTCCACGGCCACGTCCCCGCCGGGATGCGCACGCTCGACGCGATCGAGGCCGGCTATGACGAGGTCACCCACATCTACTTCATGATGATGCAGGCGATGCCGGACGAGGTCGTCGCCGTCTCGAACGGGATCCAGCGCTTCCAGGGGCCGGGCCGCTACGCCAAGGACGTCGACCTCGAGGGCGAGACGATCCGCAAGCTCATCGCCGAGATGGCGCGAAGGAAGATCGTCGCCGATCCGACCCTGGTCGTCGCCGAGGGCCTGTTCGTGCCCGAGAATGGCGACCTTTCGCCGGCCTACGCGCCGTTCGTCGGAACCCTTCCGCCGGCGACCGAGCGCGGCTTCCGCCAGGGCGGCTTCGCGGTCCCGGCCGGAGTGACGAGGGCCGACTGGCGGGCGAGCTACCGCAAGCTCGCCGGCCTCGTCGGGGCGATGCACAAGGCCGGGGTGCCGGTCGTCGCCGGCACCGACGGAAGCGGGCTCGAGCTGGTGCGCGAGCTCGAGCTCTACGTCGACGACGCGGGCTTCACCCCCGCCGAGGCGCTTGCGGCGGCGACCATCGTCCCCGCCCGGCTGGTCGGCGCCGAGGCCGAGACCGGCTCGATCGCAGTCGGCAAGGCGGCCGACCTGGTGCTGGTCGACGGCGATCCGTCGAAGCGCATCGGCGACCTCAGGCACACGAGATGGGTGATGATGGACGGCAGGCTGATGGACGCCGACGCGCTCCGCGCCGCGGGGGGATTTGCGGGCAAGCCGAAGTTCGCGGAGTGAAGCACGCAAGGACACAAGGATCAGCCGGATGAAGCTTGCGAAGCTTGCACATCCCATCGGCGCCGCCAGCTTCGCCGCCCGAAGCAGATTGGCGACGATCGAGAGGAGGGGGCGAGGGTCCGGCATCCTGCCGTCATAGCAGGCCGCGGCCGCCGCATATCCTTCAATCGTTCCTGATTTGATCCGAAGCGGAAGTTTCGGTCGAGGGGGGCTCCAATCCTCCCCCGCATTTGCGGAGGAGATATCCTCCCTGCGCTGAAAGCGTGGGGAGGGGGACCACACGAAGTGTGGTGGAGGGGTACTGGCAGAAGCCTGCCCGAATTACCCCTCCACCATGCTTCGCATGGTCCGCCTCCCCATCTCGCGATGGGGAGGATATTCAGGCGTTGCCCACGGCGCGCTCGACGTTGAGGGCGGCTTCGACCATCCGCTCCCAGACCTCCGGGTCTCCCGCCGCCGCCATCACCCGGTCGGGCTCGCGCATCGTGCGCAGGATGGCCAGGGCGTCGGCGGTATAATCGTGCCAGGTCTCGTCCACGTTCGGCCCGGCCGACGGATCGTCGCCCTCGGCGTTGATGCTGTGGGCGCGCCCGGCGAGGACCCGGGCGATCCGTTCGACGAGCGTCAGATTGGAGACGGGCATGGACGAACCTCCTTCGTTTCGAGGGGACAAACTAAGAAAGGCGCGGCGGGTTGCGCCGCGTTCGCCCCGATTGACAGGCCGTGGGGCGGGTCTAGGCTGGCGATCCGCTGTTGGAGACGGAGGGGAACCGCAATGCAGCCCAGTCAAGCCTGCACCAAGCTGATCCAGGAATTCGAAGGCTGCGCGAAGAAGCAGCCCGACGGGACCTTCACGGCCTATCCCGATCCCGGGTCGGGCGGGGACCCGTGGACGATCGGCTGGGGCTCGACCGGGCCCGACATCAAGAAGGGCGTGGTCTGGACCCAGCAGCAATGCGACGACCGCTTCGCCTCGCATCTCGACGAATTCGCCCAGAAGGTGAGCAAGCTCCTCGGCAACACGCCCACCACTCAAAGCCAGTTCGACGCGATGGTGAGCTTCGCCTACAATGTCGGGGTCGGCAATCTCGCCGCCAGCACCCTGCTCAAGAAGCACAAGGCCGGCGACCATAAGGGCGCCGCCCTGGAATTCGCGCGCTGGAACAAGGCGGCCGGCAAGGTGCTTCCCGGGCTGACCCGGCGGCGGTCGGCGGAGTCGGCGCTCTATTCGGAATAAGCCCCTCTCCCGTTCTTACGGGAGAGGAGGGGCCCAAGCCGAAGGCTTGGGAGGTGAGGGTCTTGCTGAGTCAGCGGTACAGACCCTCACCTCCCACCGCTACGCGGCGGGCCCCTCCTCTCCCGTGAAGGACGGGAGAGGAAGATTTTACAAAACCTCGAACAGCCCCGCCGCGCCCATGCCGCCGCCGACGCACATCGTCACCACCACATATCTGACTCCGCGGCGCCGGCCCTCGATCAGGGCGTGGCCGGTCATCCGGGCGCCCGACATTCCGTAGGGGTGGCCGATCGAGATCGAGCCGCCGTCGACGTTCAGGCGCTCGTCGGGGATTCCGAGCCGGTCCTGGCAGTAGAGGACCTGGACGGCGAAGGCCTCGTTCAGCTCCCAGAGGCCGATATCGTCGACCTTGAGCCCGAACCGGTCGAGCAATTTGGGCACCGCGAAGACCGGGCCGATGCCCATCTCGTCGGGCTCGGTTCCGGCCACCGCCATGCCGACGTAGCGGCCGAGCGGCTGAAGCCCGCGCTCGGCGGCGAGGCCCGCCTCCATGAGGACGCAGGCCGAGGCGCCGTCGGAAAGCTGGCTGGCGTTGCCGGCGGTGATCATCGCCTCCGGGCCCATCACCGGCTGGAGCTTCTGGAGGTCCTCGATCGTGGTCTGGGGGCGGTTGCCCTCGTCCTTCGTCAGGGTGACCTCCCTCATCGAGGTCTCGCCGGTCTCCTTGTCCTTGACCAGCATCCGGGCGGTGACGGGGACGATCTCGTCGTCGAACTTGCCCTCGGCCTGGCCCTTCGCGGTGAGCTGCTGGGAGCGCAGGGCGTAGGCATCCTGACGCTCGCGGCTGACCGTATAGCGCTTGCCGACCACCTCGGCGGTCTGGATCATCGGCATGTAGACGCCGTTGTGCATCGAGAGCAGCTCGGGGTCCGGCCCAACCCGCATCTCGGGCGTCTGAACCATCGAGATGCTCTCGACCCCGCCGGCGACGCAGATCGGCATCCGGTCGACGATGATCTGCTTGGCCGCCGTCGCGATCGACATCAGGCCCGACGAGCATTGCCGGTCGATCGACATGCCCGACACCGTCACCGGCAGCCCCGCCCGCAGCGCGGACGTGCGTCCGATCGTCGTCTGCACGCCCTGCTGCA
>DASQJV010000358.1:0-3700 GCA_035630855.1 Allosphingosinicella sp.
CGTCGAGGTGCTGGGTCTCGCGACCCGCGGCCTCGTGGATCTTCTCGACGTCACGCTGGGCCTCGCGCTTGGCGGCGGTCAGCTGGGCGCCCTTGGCCCCAGGTCGCGGCGCCATAAGCGTCGAGGCCCTCGTCGCTCGCCACCTGCTGCTCGGAGCGGAAGAAGAAGCTGGTGTGCGGGTTGATCAGCAGGAGGGCGCGGCCCTGCGCCGCGTTCGAGGGCGCGATCGCAAAGCCGTTCGAGCCGCGGGGTTCGTTGTCGGTCGAGAGCGCGAAGGAGTTCCCCGGCGAAGGCCGGGATCCAGTCCCTTCCGGCGATGATCCTGGGCCCCGGCCGTCGCCGGGGAACATGGGTGCAGCCAGCGCCTTACCCCGCTTCGAATAGAAAGCCTCCAGCGCCTCGAGGTCGATCCGCTCGATGTCGCCGCCGATGCTGCCTTCGGTGAAGCTCAGCGCCATCCACGGCTCGAACCGGTTGATCGCGCGCGGACGGACCTCGGGGTGCCTGGCCAGATAATAGTTCAGCCCGTCCGCCCACGAATCCATCAGCCGCTTCAGCCAGTCCGGGCTTGCGGCGTAGCGGGCCCTGAGATCGTCCGAATCCATGTAGAGCCGGGCGCGCAGGTCGGCCCAGATCGCCTTCTCGCCTTCGGCCTCGGCGGTCCGGCCGAGCGCGGTCAGATAGTTGGTCTCGACCCGGTTGAAGTCGTCCTCGGCCTGGGCGTAGATCATCCCGAACACCGCGTCCGCGTCGGTCCTCCCGCGCACATGGGCGATCCCCCAATCGTCGCGAGCGATCGTCACCCGCTCGGCCTGGGCGCGCCAGCGGGCCTCCTCCGGATCGCCTCGCGGGGTGGAGGCGCAGGCGCCGGCGAAGAGCAAGGCGAGGGGGAGCAGGAAGCGCATGGTCCGGGGCTACCTCCGGGGCCGAGCGGCGGCAATCACCAATTCCTCCCCGAGCTTGCCTCGGGGAGGGGGACCGCACGAAGTGCGGTGGAGGGGTCTTGCTGAGCTGGAAGAACCCCTCCACCATGCTCCGCATGGTCCCCCTCCCCCGGAAATCCGGGGGAGGAATTTGGAGGCGAGATGGCGGAAAATCTGGACAGCGAAGAATGGCGGCCGGGACGGCTGCGCCGGGTGGTCGCGGCGAGCATGATCGGGACCACCATCGAATGGTATGATTTCTTCCTCTACGGCTCGGCCGCGGCTCTGGTCTTCAACAAGCTCTTCTTCCCCTCCTACGACCCCTTCGTCGGGACCCTGCTCGCCTTCGCCACTTATGCGGTGGGCTTCGTCGCCCGGCCCTTGGGCGGAATCGTCTTCGGCCATTATGGCGACCGCATCGGCCGCAAGCGGCTGCTCATGCTGAGCCTGATCCTGATGGGCGTCGCCACCGTCCTGATCGGCCTCCTGCCCACCTACGCGCAGATCGGCGTGTGGGCGCCGGCCGGCCTGATCGCGCTTCGCCTGGTCCAGGGCTTCGCGGTCGGCGGCGAATGGGGCGGTGCGGTGCTGATGGCGGCCGAGCATGGCGACAGCGCCCGCCGCGGCTTCTGGGCGAGCTGGCCGCAGGCGGGCGTGGCGGCGGGCAGCCTGCTTTCGGCGGGCGTGCTGGCGCTGATCGCCGGGCTCCAGAGCGAGGCCGACTTCCTCGCCTGGGGCTGGCGCATACCCTTCCTGCTCTCGGCCCTGCTGGTCGCGGTCGGCTGGTACATCCGCCACCGGGTCGAGGAGAGCCCGATGTTCGAGAAGGCGCTCGCCGACGCCGAGGCCCCGCCGAAGCTTCCGGCGATGGACGTCCTTCGCGAGCGGCCGCGGGCGATCGCGCTCGGCGCCGGCCTCAGGGTCGGCGAGAACATCTCCTATTACATCCTCACCGTCTTCTCGCTGACCTTCCTCGTCGACGTCGCCGCCGAGAGCCGCAGCCTGGCGCTCGAGGCGCTTCTGATCGGGGCCGCCGTCCAGTTCCTCGCCATCCCGCTGTTCGGCCGCCTCTCCGACCGGATCGGCCGCCGCCCCGTCTACGCCTTCGGAGGGCTCGGCCTCGCCGCCTTCGTCTTCGCCTTCTTCCCGATGCTGGCGAGCGGCGATTCCCGCCTGATCGTCCTCGCCCTCGTCGCCGGCCTCGTCCTCCACAGCGCCATGTACGGCCCCCAGGCCGCTTTCATCACCGAGCTCTTCCCGACCCGGATCCGCTATTCGGGCGTGTCGATCGCCTACCAGCTCACCTCGATCCTCGCCGGCTCGCTCGCCCCGATCGTCGCCCTGTGGCTGTACAAGGAATATGACTCTGCCGTGCCGGTGGCGATCTACGTCGGCGTGGCGTGCTTCGTCAGCGGAGTCAGTGCGCTGCTGGCTCGCGAGACGAAGGGCGTCGAGCTGAGCGCGATCCGCTAGCGCGCGCCGCCGGCGACGACCCGGCCCCTTCCCTGCCGCGGAGCGGCAACACTTCCTTTCTACGTTGTGCCTTCGTGCCTTCCCTTGAAACCGGCAGCCGGAGCGGCGGAAGTGGAGTGGAAGGGTTCGACCGGGTGCAAGGCCGGCACCGGGGTTCGGGCGCGTTTGGTCCGACGATGTGCGAACTCATTTTTGAGAGAAGGCACGAAGGCACAACGTAGAAGAAGAAGGGTTGGTCCGCTTCGCGGGGATTGCGCCCGCCGTCGTCCCGGCGGAAGCCAAGACCTCGGGGAGCTGCAGGTCGTCGACGGGCACACCGGTTGACCTCAGGAGCGGCGCGGGATCTCCAGCGGGGTCGCCAGAGCGAAGCGCCCGGGCAGGGCGATCTTGCGCGCTTCCAGCGGCTTGTGCAGCGCCGCCTCGCCATATTTGAGCTGGGCGCTCACCTTGAGGTCTCCGGCCGTGCCGCCGGTGATGTGCGGAGCTCGGATCGAGAGGGCGAGTCCGCTGAACTTCGCGGTCAGGCATAAGGTGAAGCGCAATTCCATGCATTCGCAGGAGCCGATCGTCACCGCCACCACCGGATGAAGCTCGCGCTCGACCTTGCGCTCGCCGAGGTGGACCACGCAGGCCTCGCCGGGCGGATGCTTGTCGGGATCGGCATAATCCTGAAGCGCCCGGGCCGTCGTCCAGGCCTTGGCGAGGGTCTCGATCAGGTCGCAGTCGAGCACCGAGCGCAGCGCCCCCTCCACCTCGGATCCGATCAGATCCCAGGCGAGCTTGCTCTTGCGCGCCTCCGGATCGGCTTCCAGCTGCGCCTTGACCTGGTCTTCCAGGCCGTCGAACCGCTCCGGCAGCAGGTCGCGGACCCTGAGCCCCGATTCCTCAGCCATGCTCGTCTCCCTCCTCCATATGCGCCGCGCCCGGATCGAGGCGCGTCCGAAGCGACGCGGCCGGCCCCTCGGCGGAAAGGTCGTCGCCCTCGCAACGGCCCTCGGCGAGATCGAGCGAAGGCGACACGCCGAGCATCGCCCGGGTCCGCTTGACGGTCCGGGCGCGGCCCATGCGCCGAAGCGTGAGAGCCAAAGCGAGCGCGGCCAGCAGAAGGATGAGGGCGAGGCCGGACAGCAGCGCCGCCGTCGCCCAGGGCTGCTCGGCGGCGGGCGCCAGGCGGGAAGCCGCATTGTCCCTTCGCGGCGCAGGTGAAACGACGACCGGCGGCGGCGGCCGATCCTCGACGATGACGTTGCCATCCGCCACGACAATGTTCGTCGAGATCGCGTTGCCGACGCAGTCGCCGTTAT
>DASQJV010000359.1:0-3748 GCA_035630855.1 Allosphingosinicella sp.
ACGTTGAAGGTGGCGATCCTCATCCCGTCCGAAAGCGTACGCTCGCGACCGGTTCCGGACGCGAGCAATCGCGGTCAACAGGACCGGAATGGCGGATTTCCGCCAAGTCTTTACGTGGCATCGATTTTGCTTACGATTACAATTGTGATCGACTCGACACCTTTCTACCTGATGCGCGACCATGGCGAGGGGGAGCGCCTGCCGCTGAGGCACGGCTGCGTCGTCCTGTCGCGGCTCGAGGGCGGGCGGAGCACGGTCCGGGCGCTCGCCCCGTCGGTCAAGTTCGTCCTGAGCGGCGAGGAGGTGTACAAGATCGACGGCCGGGCGCGCGCCGTGAAGCCGGGCCGCTTCCTCCTCGTCGAGGCCGGAACCGAGTTCGAGGTCTCTACTCCGCGCCCCGACGAAACCGTCGGACTGTGCGTCTATCTCGGCGTGGCCGGTCCGCCCGACTGGGAGCGCGGGCCGCTCGGCCGGGTGATCGAGGGCTGCGGCGCCGAGCCGCTCTCGCCGCTGCTCGCGCGCTACGCCCGGCTGCTCGCCGCCCGGCCCGAGGCCGGCCCGGCCCTGGCCTCCAAGATCGTCCAGCAGGTCACCGCGGGCGCCGAGGATTATCTCTCCACCTTCGCCAGCCGGCTCGAGCGGCTGAGCAGCCTCAAGCGCTCGACCCGGATCGAGACCCTGCAGCGGATCGAGCGCGCGCGCGCCTTCATCCACGACCATCAGGACCATCCGCTGACCCTCGACGACATCGCCGGGCGGGCGGCTCTGTCGCGCTTCCACCTCAGCCGCAGCTTCGCCGAGGTCCACGGCCTGCCGCCGCTCGCCTATCACCGCCGGCTCCGGCTGGAAGGCGCCGCCCGGCTCCTCAGGCAGGGCGCGGCCTCGCCGACCGACCTCGCCGAACGGCTCGGCTATGCGTCGCTGAGCGCCTTCACCCGGGCCTTCCGCCAGGCCTATGGGGTCCCGCCGAGCCGGGCGCAGTAGAAGACGCATTCCTCCCCGAGCTTGCTCGGGGAGGGGGACCGCGGCGCGAAGCGCCGTGGTGGAGGGGCAATTTCCGACTCCGCATTTCCCCTCCACCGCGCTTCGCGCGGTCCCCCTCCCCCAGCAAGCTGGGGGAGGAATTTATCAGTCAGGCGGGCAGGATTTTTACTCCCTCCGCTCCGAACTCCAGCTTCGCCGTGAGCAGCGCCCTGAAGACGTTATAGCCGCCGGTGCCGGGATGGAAGGCGTGGAAGAAGAGCTGCGGCTCGCCGTCGAGGCCTGGCGCGACCGAGGCGTGGCCGGGCGCCAGCCATTCGCGGGTCGAGCGCAGCAGCGGCTCGGGCTGCTTCACATAGGGGCCGAGCACATGGTCGGCGGCGGCGACCCCGATCCCGTAGGCGGGGGTCGAGAAGTCGTTGCCGGCGTAGAAGAGCCAATAGGCGCCCTTCTGGAAGGTGACCCACGGACCTTCGATCAGATGGCCTTCCCAGTCGAGGTCGTTGGCGAGGACCACGGTCGGCTCGCCGAGCAGGGATTGGCCGTCTCCGGCGAGGCGCTGGGCATAGATCGGGGTGCGCATCGCCTCGACGATCGAGCCGGCGGCTCCGCTCCCCTCGAGCGCGCGCTTGACCGGCACCCAATTGGCGAGCGCCGCCTCGATCAGAGGCTGCATCAGGAAGAAGCGCTCCATCGGCCGGCGGCTGTTCGCCCAGGGGATGATGGCGGCGGCGAAAGCGGCGGTGCGGCGGTCCTCCTCGCTCGCGAACAGCCGCTCGATAAGGTCGGGCCGCTCGCGGAGCAGGCCGGCGAGCGGTCGCGGCCAGACCCCGTTCGTGTCGGCTTTCCAGAACAGGTAGAGGGCGCCGTCGCGGTCTATGAAGACATGCGAGTCGATCACTCCGCCGCTGAGCCGAGGCCGCTCTGGATCGCTCGGCGTCCCGGTCGTGTCGACCGCAGCGCCGGTGAGAAGCGGCCGGCCGAGGTCGCGCCACGGCCCGAACGGGCTCGGGCTCCTGGCGAGGCCGATGGCGAGGGCGTTGCTGGTCTGGCGGGCCGTGTAGCAGAGCCAATATTCGTCGCCGACCCGGGCCATTTCGGGCGCCCAGAAATCGGCGACCCGGCGGCCCTTGGCGGTCCATTCCGGAGCCTCGCCCTCCGGGAAGACGAAGCCCTTATGCTCCCAATGCTCGAGGTCGTCGGAACGGAGGATCGGGAAGGCGTCGGGAGCGTCGTTCGAGGTCGCGACCAGCACATAGCCATGGTCCGTCTTCAGGACCGCCGGGTCGCCGTAGCCGGTAAGGATATCGGGAGAGAGATTGTCGGTCAGCAGCGACCGCCAGGCGGCCTCCCCCGGCGGCGGCTCGTGCCCGGCGAAGGCATGGGGGATTCGGGTCCCGAAATCGGCGGCGAGGGCGGCGAAGAAGGCGGCGTAATGCTGCTGCTCGCCGCCGGCCACATGATAGACCTTGGTCTCCCGGAAGCCGGTCCGGCGGACGTCGAAGCGGGTGCCCTCCCCTTCCTCGAAAGCGTCGACCTCAAAGGCGAATCGTGCATTTTTAAGCATCGGCGGCCGGTTAGCGGCCTCGCAATCATCATACAAATGGATTAATTTGCCAGTCGCTCAGGGGTGGGGTGAATCGGATGGCGACCGCGGCGAGGATCGAAGAGCAGGGCTGGGACACCGGCGCCATCATGGGCGGCCTCTACGGCGACGGCATCATCGCCTTGAAGGGGGCCTTCTCCAGGCCCTGGGTCGAGCGGATGCGGGAGGACATTGGGACCCTGTTCGAGGAGGCCCGGAGCGTGCCCGGCGGAGCGCTGCCGCGCGGGCCGCAGCGCTGGTACGTCGAGGTCCATCCCGAGCGGATAAGGGGCTTCGTCGACATCGCCACCCATCCCTGGTTCGTCGCGGTCTGCGAGTCGGTGCTCGGCGCGGACTATAGGATCGTGGAGGTCGGCTTCGACATCCCCTTCCCCGGAGCCGCCGACCAGCCCTGGCACCGCGACTTCGCCGCCCCGGACGCGACGACCAAGGGCCGGCGGCTGAACTCGCTCGCCTTCAACCTGACCGCGGTCGACACCCGCCCCGAGCACGGCGCCTTCGAGATCGCGCCGGGGACCCAGTGGGACGATCTGGCGGGCTGCAGGGACGGCATGTTCCCGCCGAAGGAATGGTGGCCGCGCTACATCGCCCGAAAGCAGTCCAGGCTCGCCCAAATGGGCGACATCTCCGCCCGCTCGGCCCTCACCATCCACCGCGGGACGGCGAACCGCTCGGACGAATGGCGGCCGGTGTTGGTCGTGGGGGTGGACGCGCCGGATGCGACCAATGCCGGGCATCACGACCTGCAGGTGACGAGGGGCTATCTGGAGTCGCTGCCGGCGCTGGTGAAGGACCACCTGACCTATCGGGTGACGGATGAGCTGAAGCCGGTGATCCAGAACCACGTGATCGGCGGATTGCTGGAGGCGGATTACTGAAATTCCTCCCCGAGCTTGCTCGAGGAGGGACTTTCTAGAGGGGCTCCACATCCATCCGCATCGTCAGGCTCATCGACTCGCCGGGCTCAAGCACCCGCATCCCGAGCTTGGCCCATTCCTCCTCCGGCGCGTTGAGGGCGGCGTTGGCGTGGGTGACGGGCTCGGCGACGAACAGGCCGCCGGACGCGGGCGAATAGAGCTGGAAGAAATGCGCGTCGGGCGAGGACAGGACGATCCGGAACGGAAGGCCGGGATCGGAGACGACCGCCCGGCCGCTCCAGCC
>DASQJV010000360.1:0-3085 GCA_035630855.1 Allosphingosinicella sp.
AGGTCGTCGAGGACCTCAAGGCCCGTTCCAAGCCGGTCGCCGGCTCGAACGAGATCGCCCAGGTCGGCATCATCTCGGCCAATGGCGACACCGTCGTCGGCGAGAAGATCGCCGAGGCGATGGAAAAGGTCGGCAAGGAAGGCGTGATCACGGTCGAGGAGGCCAAGGGCCTCGAATTCGAGCTCGACGTCGTCGAGGGCATGCAGTTCGACCGCGGCTACCTCTCGCCCTACTTCATCACCAACCCCGAGAAGATGCAGGTCGAGCTGACCGACCCCTACATCCTCATCCACGAGAAGAAGCTCTCCAACCTCCAGGCGATGCTTCCGATCCTCGAGGCGGTGGTGCAGTCGGGCCGTCCGCTCCTCATCATCGCCGAGGACATCGAGGGCGAGGCCCTGGCCACGCTCGTCGTCAACAAGCTTCGCGGCGGCCTCAAGGTCGCGGCGGTCAAGGCGCCGGGCTTCGGCGATCGCCGCAAGGCGATGCTCGAGGACATCGCGATCCTGACCAACGGCGAGATGATCAGCGAGGATCTCGGAATCAAGCTCGAGAACGTCACCGTCGCCATGCTCGGCCAGGCCAAAAGGGTCACCATCGACAAGGACAACACGACCATCGTCGACGGCGCCGGCGACGGCGACAAGATCAAGGGCCGGGTCGAGGCGATCCGTTCGCAGATCGAGAACACCACCAGCGACTATGACCGCGAGAAGCTCCAGGAGCGTCTCGCCAAGCTCGCCGGCGGAGTCGCCGTGATCAAGGTCGGCGGTTCGTCCGAGATCGAGGTCAAGGAGCGCAAGGACCGCGTCGACGATGCCCTCCACGCCACCCGCGCGGCGGTCGAGGAAGGGATCGTCCCCGGCGGCGGCACCGCCCTCCTCTACGCCACCAAGGCGCTCGCCGACATGAAGGGCGCCAATGACGACCAGACCCGCGGCATCGACATCGTCCGCCGCGCGCTTCAGTCGCCGATCCGCCAGATCGCCGAGAATGCGGGCCATGACGGCGCCGTCGTCGCCGGCAAGCTGATCGACGGCGAGGACCAGACGATGGGCTTCAACGCCCAGACCGAGGTCTACGAGAACCTCGTCCAGGCCGGCGTCATCGATCCGACCAAGGTCGTCCGCACCGCCCTCCAGGACGCGGCCTCGGTCGCCGGCCTGCTCATCACCACCGAAGCGGCGGTGAGCGAGGCTCCGGAGGACAAGCCGGCCGGCGGCGGCGGAATGCCCGGCGGCGGCATGGGCGGAATGGGCGGAATGGATTTCTGAGGCGGCCTCCGCCAGCGCAACGGACGCGACAGCGTCCGCAAGCTGGCGGCGGACTCGCCGAAGAACGGCCGGCGCGGGCTTTGCCGCGCGTCCAGCCGCAACGAAAGAAGGGCCGGGGAGGCGATTCCCCGGCCCTTTTCGTTTTAATTCCTCCCCTGCCTTTGCAGGGGAGGGGGACCATGCGAAGCATGGTGGAGGGGCCTTTCCGACGCTTGAGAACCCCTCCACCGCGATCCACGCGGTCATGAGCAGGTGGTCGTGTCTATCTGCGCGAAGGCGGCACCTGGCGCCACCTCGCCCGCCACGCCAACATCATCCCCGAGACGAAGCCGGCGGCGGGGAAATGACGCCATCGTCATTCCGGACTTGATCCGGAATCCATGAACACGGGACGCGTCCAGCCCGCCTGCGGTGTTCATGGATTCCCGATTTCGCCGGAATGACGTTACTGTCCGTTGCCAATCCCCGGCGGAGGATGTGTGCCCGTGGAAAGAATGTTGGCCGGTCCGGCCGCGGCTCTCCTGTTCCTGGCCGCGGCCTGGGCTCCGGCATCCGCCTGCGAGATCAGCCCGGACTATGTGCGGCCGTCCAGCTTCGAGCTGGTCCAGATTTCGGACTCCATCGTCGTCGCGACGGCGCGGGAGGAGCGGAAGGGAGATTACGACTCCCCCGTCGTCGCGTTCGACGTGGGGGAGAAGGTCAAGGGGGAGGCTCCACCCGAGGTCAAGGTGGTGGGTCGCCTGGAACCGCCCGCGCCGGACGAGCACTCCGGCACTTCAGGACCTTCCGTCATAAGCGTCGGCGGCTGGTGCGAACCCCCGCCTTATCGCAAGGGCGGCCGATACCTCCTGTTCCTCCAGAAGGGCAGAGACGGGCAGCTGCGACGAAACAACCATACGTTGTCGCCGATCAGCGAGGAATATGCCGGTGAAGATGCGGCCTGGATGCGTAGGGTGCGACGCTACGTGCGGCTCCAGGCGACGGCGGCGCCGATGGATCAGATCGCCATCCTGGATCGGCTCGCGGACAGCCGCCGCGGGCTGGCGGGCGAGCCGCTGACCGCCGAGGAAGTCCGCGACATCCGCGACCATCTGCGCTCGCTCTCGCCCTTCAAGCCGACCGCCTATCTTCTCGCCGCCTACGCCGCGCTGGAGCAGGGCAGGATGCCGGCGCACGGAGTCCGCCGGCGCGGGCGGGACCTGGCGGAGATGCGGCGGCGGGTGCTGAGCCATCTTGCCAAGGGCGACCATCCCGCCGCAATGCCGCTTTTCGAACGGCTGGCGGCGGAGCGGCCGGAAGATCCCGACAGGATCGGGCTCGCCTTGCGCTTCTTCGCGAAAAACGGCGCCTATGGCCGCGCCTTCCAGTGGGTCGAGACGCGGCTGATGAAGCGCCTCCCGCAACTCGCTCCGGCCGCCGCCAGGCGTCTCATCGGCCATGTCGAGCAGATGCAAAGGGGCGAAGAGGGGGAGGAGCCGTGGCGCGGCGACGCCCGGGCCGCGGCCTTGTGGCCGGAGCTGGCGCTCTCGCTCTACTGGTACCAGGTTCGCCGGTTCGGCCCCGGCGATGCCGTGGGATTCGACGACGCGCTCCGGACCCTGCCGCATGACGATTACCGAGCCCGGCCGCTGCTCACTCTCGCGCTGGCGGCGGATTATGATCAGGACATTACGGAATGGGCCATGACCGAGCTCGGCGACGAGGCGAAGAGGAAAGCCTGGGAGGATCTGCCCGATGAGACCAGGAGAAAGCGGGCCGACCCGGCGGCGCTGCCGATCCGGGTGCTGCTTTCCTCCTGGTCGCAAGATAGG
>DASQJV010000361.1:0-2059 GCA_035630855.1 Allosphingosinicella sp.
ACTTCCTGGTCGAGCGCTTCGGGCCGGAGCCGGAGTGGGATCCGTGCTGGCTGCACGATTCATCCTCCCCATCGCCAGATGGGGAGGGGGACCATGCGGAGCATGGTGGAGGGGTACCTGCCTAGGCCTTTGCCAATACCCCTCCACCACACTTCGTGTGGTCCCCCTCCCCATGCTGCGCATGGGGAGGATGAGGGTGGACGCGTGTGGGCCAAGCGCTAAAGCACCCTCATGAAGCACGCTCTCCCGCTCCTCGCCCTCCTCCTCGCCACCGCCTGCGCCACCACGGCGGCTCCGACGGAATCTCAGCCGCCGCGGATCGAACTTCCCGACATGCAGATGCCGGCAGACCCGACCGCCGAGGACGCCCGCCTGCTCGCCTTCCTCGACGCCGCGTTCGACGAGCGGATCGAGTCGAGCCCGGAGACCCTGACCTCGCAGGGCAGCAAGGAGAAATACGACCGGCTCGACGATTATACCGACGCCGAGGCGCAGCGACAGCAGGCGCTCGTGCAGGCGCAGGTCGCCCGGATGAAGGCCGAGTTCGACCCGGCGAAGCTGAGCCCGGCCGGCCAGCTCAACTACCGATTGTTCGAATATAATGCGAAGCGGTCCGCCGAGAATTTCCGCTGGCGCGACTACGGTTTTGCGATGTCGACCAACGGCAGCCCGGCGGGCGACTTCCCGGTCTTCCTGATCAACCAGCACAGGATCGACAGCGTCGCCGACGCCGAGGCCTATGTCGCCCGGATCCGCGACACCGAGCGGGCGATGCGGGAGATCAATGCGGAGGTCGACGCTCAGGCGCAAAAGGGCATCATCCCGCCCAAGTTCAACTTTGCCCCGGTGCGCGCCGATGCGAAGCGCGCGATTACCGGTGCGCCGTTCGGCGCGGGGCCGGATTCGCCGCTGCTCGCCGACTTCCGCAAGAAGGTGGGAGCGCTCGACGCTCCTGCGGACGTCAAGGCGCGGCTGATCGCAGACGCCTCGGCGGCGCTTTCGGGCCCGTTCCGCCGGGCCATCGGCGACATGCTCGTGACCCTGGATGCGCTAGAGCCCAATTCGGCGGGCAATGACGGCGCCTGGAGCCTGCCCGAGGGCGCCGAATATTATGCCTCCAGGCTTCGCGCCCAGACCACCACCGACCTCTCCGCCGACCGGATCCACCAGATCGGGCTCGACGAGGTGGCGCGGATCCACCGCGAGATGGAGGCGATCAAGGCGCAGGTCGGGTTCAGGGGCACGCTCCAGCAATTCTTCCAGCACATCAAGACGGGCGCGCAGTACAAATATCCGAACACCGAGGAGGGGCGGCGGCTCTATCTCGCCGACGCAAACGCCTTCATCGCGCAGGTGATGGCCGAGGCTCCGAAATGGTTCAGCCGGCTTCCCAAGGCCCCGCTCGAGGTGCGCGCGGTCGAGGCCTGGCGGCAGGAGACGGCCTCGGTCGCCTTCTACAACCGGCCTTCGCCCGACGGCTCGAGGCCGGGCATCTTCTACGTCAACCTCGCCGACATGAACCAGGTGCTGAAGCCCCAGATCGAGGGCATCGCCTATCACGAGGGCGCGCCCGGCCATCATTTCCAGATCGCTCTCCAGCAAGAGCTGGAGGGAGTCCCCAAGTTCCGGCGGTTCGGCGGCTACGGCGCCTATAGCGAGGGCTGGGGCCTCTATGCCGAGCGGCTGGGGCGCGAGATGGGCTTCTACAAGGATCCCTATTCGCTGTTCGGGCACCTGTCGCTGGAGCTGTGGCGGGCGGTCCGGCTGGTCACCGACACCGGCCTGCATTCCAAGCGCTGGACCCGCGAGCAGGCGATCCGCTATTTCCAGGACAATTCGCTCCTGTCCGAGCGCGACATCGTCAAGGAGGTCGAGCGCTACATCAACAATCCCGGCCAGGCGACGAGCTACAAGATCGGCCAGCTCAAGATCGTCGAGCTTCGCGAGCGGGCGAAGAGGGCGCTTGGCGAACGTTTCGACATCCGCGATTTCCACGCGGCGGTGCTCGAGAACGGGCCCTTGCCGCTCGACATATTGGAGCAGCAGGTCGAGGCGTATA
>DASQJV010000362.1:0-10119 GCA_035630855.1 Allosphingosinicella sp.
AGGAGCACATCATGGCGCGAGCCCAGGCCACGATCGGCGAGATCGACCACTCAGGACGCGTGGCGGCACGTCGACTTGGTCGGCGACGACTGGACCGCCTGGCAGCGCTCGTTCGGCCAGAATCGCGACCAGATCGTCAACATGACCGAATATGGCGACTGGGCCGACGCCGACGGCTTCACCCCCGCCGGTGGCCTCCACTTCGACCAGAACAGCCTCATCCTCGGCTGGTCGATCGCCTTGGGCTCCGGCAACGGAACCGCCGACATATACATGGACAATGTCAAGGTCGACGGGGTGACGATGGACTTCTACGGCTGAGAGAGATCGTCCTCCCCATCGCGAGATGGGGAGGGGGACCATGCGAAGCATGGTGGAGGGGTCGCTGGCGCCGGCTTTGGCCGGGTCCGCACGCGAACCTCCACCTCCGCGCCTTCTACCCCTCCACCACCCTTCGGGTGGTCCCCCTCCCCCCGGTGCTCCGCACGCGGGGAGGATAGGAGATCCTATTCCTTCCGCCCGAGCGCCACCCCGTAAAGCTCCATCCGGTGATCCACGAGCCGGAAGCCGAGCTTCTCGGCGATTCGCCGCTGGAGCGCCTCGAGCTCCTCGTCGACGAACTCGATGACATTGCCGGTCTCGACGTCGATCAGATGGTCGTGATGGGTGGCGTCTGCGGCCTCGTAGCGGGCCCGGCCGTCGCCGAAATCGTGGCGTTCGAGAATCCCCGCCTCCTCGAACAGGCGGACCGTCCGGTAGACGGTGGCGATCGAGATTCCGGCGTCGATCGCCGAGGCCCGGGCGTGAAGCGCCTCGACGTCGGGATGATCTTCGGCTTCGGAGAGGACGCGGGCGATGATCCGCCGCTGCTCGGTGATGCGCAGCCCCTTCTCCGCGCACAGCGCTTCGATGTCGATCCTGCGGGTCATGCCGTACCCGCTTTAACCGAATCGGCGTCGCGGTAAAGGCCGCCGGGCCCTGAGGCCCGGCGCTCCTTCGACTTATTTGGCGGCGCGGCCGGTCCGGCGGCGCTTGGTTCCGAGGCCGATCTTCTTGGCCAGGGTCCGGCGCTGCTCGGCGTAATTGGGCGCAACCATCGGATAGTCGCCGTTGAGGCCCCACTTCTGACGATATTCGTCGGGTGTCATCTGGTAGTGGGTCATCAGATGCCGCTTCAGCATCTTCAGCTTCTTACCGTCCTCCAGACAGACGATGTAATCGGGCTTGATCGACGAGCGGACCGACACCGCCGGCTCCGGCCGAGCCGGAGCTTCTTCCGGCTTGGCGCCCAAGCCGTTGAGCGCGTTATGTACGTTGGCAATCAGCTGCGGCAGGTCGTTGACCGCCACACTGTTGTTGCTGACATGCGCGGAAACGATGTCGGCAGTCAGGGTGATCAAGGTTTCAGTGAGTTCGTTGCTCTCAGCCATGCTTCGCCTAATACTTTCTACCCACGGATGGTTGCGACTTCCCCTGCGCCTGCGAATGGTCCGTTTTGGTGGTTTTTACAAGCGGAAAATAAACCGAAATCAAAATCTGCTTATGCGTTCGAGTTCTTGGCGAGGGTTAACGCGTCGAAAAGCTGGCCGTCGCGGCCGTTATAATAATTCCGGCGGCGCCCAACCTCTCGATAGCCGTTTCGGCTGTAGAGGCTAACCGCATGATTTCCTTCGCGCACTTCGAGATGGAGTTGTTCGGCTCCTTTACTGGCGGCGACCGCCGCAAAGCGCTCGAGCAGCATCTGGCCGACGCCTTTGCCTTGCCAGGACCGGTGGACCGCGAGCAACAGCAATTCGGCTTCGTCGCGGACGATCCGGCCGAGCGCGAAGCCGACCACGGCCTCGTCCTCCCGAGCCAGCGACAGCCAGACGCCCGCCATCGGCAGCAGGCCGGCGCATTGCGGGGCGGTCCAGGCCTCGCCGAAAGCGGGATCGAAGCTGGCCTCCATCACCCGCATCACCGCCGGCAGGTCGGCCGACCCGCCCTCCGAAATGGCGATTCCCGCGGTCACGGCATTGGTTTCGCGTCGGGCGCCCGGCCGTAGATCGGCCGCGGCGGAAGCGAGCGCAGGGCGAGCGGCAGGCGGACGACGTCCGCCGCCCGTGGCAGCAGCTCGATCGCCACGCCCCCGCCGCGCGCCGAGACCAGGGCCCGGGCCCCGGACCCCGCCACCCGGTGGGCGCGGATCGCCGCCGCCGCCTCTGCGGGCGGCAGCGAGCGGAGCGTGTCGAGCGGCCGCATCACTTCCTCGCCAAAAGTCTGGACGAAAAGCTGCCCGTGTCCGCCCTCGAGCGCAACCGCGATCTCGCCGCCGCCGCGCTCCGGCGCCGCGGCGACCGCCGCCATCGAGGAAAAGCCGGCCAGCGGCACGCCCCAGCCCAAGGCGAGACCGTGCGCGGCGGCAAGGCCGACCCGGACTCCGGTGAAGCTGCCCGGGCCGCAGTCGACGAGGATCGAGGTCGGCCGCCGACCGGCCAGAAGCGCCTCGATCATCGGCACCAGCCGCTCGGCATGGCCCCTGCCGACCAACTCGTGACGCTCGTCGATCACCGCCTCGCCCTCGACGAGCGCGGCGGAGCAGGCGGCGGTAGCGGTTTCGATGACGAGGATCATTGCACTGAACGCCGGAAAAGTCGGAACGGAGCGTCGAATCCCGTCATCCCGGGCTTGACCCGGGATCCATGAACACCGCCCGCGCGAGGCTTGGACCGGCCGTGCTCATGGATTCCGGCTTTCGCCGGAATGACGAAATGGCCCGGAACGCATGACGACGGACGTCAAACCGCCTCGACCGACTCGACCTCGGGCACATAATGTTTGAGCAGGCTCTCGATTCCCTGCTTCAGGGTCATCGTCGATGACGGGCAGCCCGAGCAGGCGCCCTGCAGGGCGAGATAGACGGTGCCGCCGCGGAAGCCGCGATAGACGATGTCGCCCCCGTCCTGCGCGACGGCCGGCCGGACCCGGGTCTCGATCAGCTCGCGTATCTCGGCGACGATCGGGGCGTCGGCGGGATCCTCGCCAAAATCCTCGTCGCCGGCGACCTCGATCCCGGCCGCCGAAGCCGCCCGGAACAAGGGCGCGTCGCTCGAGAAATGGTCGAGCAGGATGCTCAATATCTCCGGCTTGAGGTCGAGCCACTCCACTCCGGGAGCGGCGGTGACCGAGATGAAGTCGCGGCCGTAGAACACGCCTTCGACCTCGCCGGTCGAGAAGATCGCCTCGGCGAGCGGCGAGACCTCCGCCTCCTCGGGGGTCGCGAAGTCGCGGGTCCCCGCCTCCATCACCCGGCGTCCGGGGAGGAATTTCAGGGTCGACGGATTGGGCGTGGCTTCGGTCTGGATCAGCATAAGCAGGATGTGGGCCGATGCGCTCGGGCGATCAAGGGGCGACTACTCGTCATCCCGGGCTTGACCCGGGATCCATGAACACCGCCGCCTCGGATTTTTGGCCGGCCGCGTTCATGGATTCCGGCTTTCGCCGGAATGACGATCGCCGCCCTAATAAGCCGCAGCCCGGAGCGGCAGCCGGAGCACCGGCCGGTGCCTTTCGTCCTCGACCTCGACCCAGCCGTCGTCGGAAAGCTCCTCGGCGAGCAGCCGTTTCTGGAGCACCGCGCTCGCCACCCGCATGGCGCCGCTCAGCGCCGCGACGTCGTTCGGACAGCATTCGCCGACGACGTCGGTCGACTCATAGTCCCCGCAGGACACATTGAAATAATAGCGCGGCACGCGGCTTGAACGCTCCAAACGGCGAGCGGCTCATTCCGCACCTCGACAAAGCTGTCAATCGGCCTTCACCAAGTCCTCCCAGAGCAAGCTCGGGGAGGAATTCAATCCGCCCCCGGGCTCGCCTTGGCTGCCCGCCCTCGAGCGGCGTCGGGAGAGAGCGGGAAGGCCGTCGTGCCCTTGACCAGCTCCATGGCGAAGCGGGAGGTGACGTTCTTGATCGGCAGGTCGGCGATCAGCCGGCGGTAGAAATCGTCATAGGCGCTCATGTCGGAGACGGCCACGCGGAGCAGATAGTCGACGTCGCCCGCCATCCGGTGGACCTCCATGACCTCGGGCATGGCGAGGACGGACTCGGCGAAGCGGTCGAGCCAGGCCTTGCTGTGATCGCCGGTCTCGATCTCGACGAAGACGGTGAGGCCGAGGCCGATCGCCTGCGGATCGAGCAGCGCGACCCGGCGCCGGATGACCCCGCTTTCCTCGAGCCGCTGGATTCGCCGCCAGCAAGGCGTCTGCGACAGGCCGACCCGGCCGGCGATCTCGCCGACCGACACCGAGGAATCCTCCTGGAGGATGGCCAATATCCTGAGGTCGGTCGCGTCCATCTCATCTCTGTCCGGTTTTGAGCATATTCTTCTAATAACCTCTGTGGGCGGGCAATAATAGCGCCTTTTGCAGCACACCCATTGAATGGCCGCTTTTCGGCGGATAGCTTCGCTTTTTCGACGGCAGGAAGACGAATCCAGGGCCGGAAGGAAGTTGCGGCGCCTTTGCCGTAATTAGAAGGATATTCTAATAGTGACTGTGTTGCGAGCCTTCATGTCCAACCGTGGCGCCCGTCGCCGCGTCCCGGCATGAACGCCTTCACCCACCCCTCGGCGCAAGCCGATTCGGGAGATCCCGGCGACCGGCTCGAAGCACTGCGGGCGGGCGTCGACGGGCGGATCGTCTTCACCACCAGCTTCGGCCTCGAGGACCAGGCGGTCGCTCATTTCATCTTCACGCGCGGGCTCGACATCGAGGTTGCGACCCTCGACACCGGCCGCCTCTTCCCGTCGACCTACAGGGTCTGGGAGGAAACCGAATCGCGCTACGGCGCCCGCATCCTCTCCTTCCATCCGGACCCGACGGCGCTCGCCGCCTTCGTCGCCGCGAACGGGATCAACGGCTTCTACGGGTCGAAGGAAGCGCGGCTCGGCTGCTGCCAGGTCCGCAAGGTCGAGCCGCTCGGCCGGGCGCTGGCCGGCGCCTCGGCCTGGATCACGGGGCTGAGGTCGGACCAGTCGGCCGGCCGCGCCCGGGTCGAGCTCAGCGCCTGGGACCCGGAGCGCGGACTGATCAAGTTCGCGCCCCTGCACGACTGGACCCGCGAGAGGGTCGCCGATCTCTGCGCGGCCGAGGGCGTTCCGCTGAACCCGCTCCACGCCCAGGGCTATCCTTCCATCGGCTGCGAGCCCTGCACCCGCGCGGTCGCTCCGGGCGAGCCGGAGCGCTCCGGCCGCTGGTGGTGGGAGAGTGACGCGGCGAAGGAATGCGGCCTCCATGTCGGGCCCGACGGGCGGCTGGTCCGGAGCAAAGCGGCATGACCCGCGCCCTACGCCTCCCCCGGACCGTGCCGGCGCGGATCGCCCCGCTGGCCACCCTGCCGCTCTTCCACCGTCTTGCCGGGCGCAAGGCGATCGTCGCCGGAAGCTCCGACGGCGCGCTGTGGAAGGCGGAGCTGCTCGCCGCCGCCGGCGCCGACGTGCTGGTGCTCGCCGGCGAAGGCGGCGAGGCGGAGAAGTTCGAGGCGCTGCCCGCGCTCACCGTCCTGCGCCGCTCCTGGACGCCCGCCGATCTCGCGGGCGCCGCTCTCGCGGTCGCCGATCCGGCCGGCCGTGAGGAAGCCGAAAGCTTCGCCGCCGCCGCCCGGGCGGCGGGGGTGCCGGTCAACGTCATCGACCGGACCGACCTTTGCGACGTCCAGTTCGGGACCATCGTCAACCGCTCCCCGATCGTCCTCGCCATCTCGACCGGCGGCGCCGCTCCGATGCTCGGCCAGTCGATCCGGGCGAGAATCGAGGCCGTCCTCCCGCTCGGCCTTTCCGCCTGGGCGAAAGCGGCGCAGGCGCTTCGGCCGCGGCTGAAGGCGCGGGTGAAGAGCTTCGCCGACCGCCGCGCCTTCTGGGAACGGTTCGTCGAGCGCGCCTGGGAAGGCGGCGAGCCGGGCGGCGACGAGGTCCTGCTCGAGCCACGTCGCCGCGGCCGGGTCACCTTGGTCGGCGCAGGCCCCGGCGACCCCGAGCTTTTGACCCTCAAGGCGGTTCGCGCCCTCCAGTCGGCGACCACCATCCTCTACGACGATCTCGTCGGCCCCGGGATACTCGAGCTCGCCCGGCGCGAGGCGAAAAGGGTCGCGGTCGGCAAGACCGGCCGCGGCCCCTCCTGCCGCCAGTCCGACATCAACGCGCGGATGGTATCGCTGGCCCTCGCCGGGGAGAATGTCGTCCGCCTCAAGGGCGGCGACCCCCTCGTCTTCGGCCGCGCCACCGAGGAGATCGAGGCGTGCCGGGCGGCGGGGATCGAAGTCGCCATCGTCCCCGGCATCTCGGCCGCCCAGGGGGCCGCCGCTTCGCTGGGCTTCTCGCTGACCGAGCGCCGCGAGGCGCGCCGGATCCAGTTCGTCACCGGCCACGGCGCCGACGGCCGGCTCCCGAAGGATATCGACTGGAGCGCGATCGCCGATCCGGCCGCGACCACCATCGTCTACATGCCGCGCGCAACGCTCGGCGAGTTCGCCCGCTCGGCCGTCGCCGCCGGCCTGCCTCCCGACACGCCCGCGGTGGCGATCGCCTCCGCAACCCTCCCCGCCCAGGCGCAGGTGAGCGGAACCATCACGACCGTCGCCGGCCTCGCCGGCTCGCTTCCTCCGGGGGCGCCGGTGACGGTCGTGATCGGCCGGGTCGCCCGTGAACGCGCCCCAATCGAGCTCCAGGCCGCCGCATGAACGCCCCCGCCACCTTCCTCCGCCGCGGCCTCACCCACCTCGAGCAGCTCGAGTCGGAGAGCATCCACATCCTTCGCGAGGTCGTCGCCGAAGCCGAGCGTCCGGTGATGCTCTATTCGGTCGGCAAGGACAGCGCGGTGATGCTCCACCTCGCCCGCAAGGCCTTCTTCCCGGCGGCGGCGCCCTTCCCGCTCCTCCATGTCGACACGACCTGGAAGTTCCGCGACATGTACGCGCTCCGCGACCGGGCCGCGCGCGAGGCGGGCATGGAGCTGATCGTCCACCGCAACCCGGAGGCCGAGCGCCTCGGGATCAACCCGTTCGACCACGGCAGCCTCCACACCGACCTGTGGAAGACCGAAGGCCTTCGCCAGGCGCTCGACCTGCACGGCTTCGACGCGGCCTTCGGCGGCGCCCGCCGCGACGAGGACAAGAGCCGGGCCAAGGAACGCATCTTCAGCTTCCGCTCCGCCCAGCACCGCTGGGACCCGAAGAACCAGCGTCCGGAGCTGTGGTCGCTCTACAACGCCCGCAAGTCGCGCGGCGAGACGATCCGGGTCTTCCCGCTGTCCAACTGGACCGAGCTCGACATCTGGCAATATATCCATGCCGAGGGCATCGAGATCGTCCCGCTCTATCTCGCTGCGCCGCGGCCGACGGTCGAGCGCGACGGGATGATCCTGATGGTCGACGACGACCGCTTCCGGCTCCGCGAAGGCGAGGTCCCGGCCCTGCGCTCGGTGCGCTTCCGCACCCTCGGCTGCTACCCCCTCACCGGAGCGGTCGAGAGCCGGGCGACGACCCTTCCCCAGGTCATAAGCGAGATGCGTCTCGCCACCACCTCCGAGCGCCGGAACCGCGCCATCGACCATGACGGCGCCGCCAGCATGGAGCGCAAGAAGCAGGAAGGCTATTTCTGATGGACGGGCCTTCCTGCATCCCGGCGCAGGCCGGGACCCAGAATCCGGAAGTCTCAGCGGGTCTCATCGAGGCCCCGGCCTTCGCCGGGGTGCAACCTCCGGAAAAATCGCTTCTCCGACTCCTCACCTGCGGCTCGGTCGACGACGGCAAGTCGACCCTGCTCGGCCGGCTTCTCTACGACAGCAAGATGCTGCTCGACGACCAGCTCGAGGCGCTGGAATCGGACAGCCGCAAGTCGGGGACCCAGGGCGAGGGCCTCGATTTCGCGCTTCTCGTCGACGGCCTCAGCGCCGAGCGCGAGCAGGGCATCACGATCGACGTCGCCTACCGCTTCTTCGCCACCGAGAAGCGCAAGTTCATCGTCGCCGACACTCCGGGCCACGAGCAATATACGCGCAACATGGCGACCGGCGCCTCGACCGCCGACCTCGCCATCATCCTGATAGACGCGCGCAAGGGCGTGCTGACCCAGACAAGGCGGCACAGCCACCTCGTCCACCTCCTCGGCATCCGTCACGTCGTCCTCGCCGTCAACAAGATGGACCTGGCCGACTTTAGCCGCGAGCGCTTCGAGGCGATCGTCGCCGATTATCGCGCCTTCGCCGACGAGATCGGGATCGGCTCCTTCCTCGCCGTCCCGATCGCCGCTCTGGCCGGCGACAATATCGCGGCCCGGAGCCCGGCCATGCCCTGGTACCGGGGGCCGTCGCTGCTCGAGCATCTGGAGACCGTGCCGGTCGGCGCCGCGCGGCCGGAAACGGGGGCTTTCAACATGGCGGTCCAGTGGGTGAACCGCCCCGACAGCGGCTTCCGCGGCTATGCCGGCCGGATCGCCGGAGGAACCGTCAGGCCCGGCGACGAGATCGTCATCCTGCCCTCCGGGCGACGCTCGCACGTCGTGCGGATCGTCACGATGGACGGCGATCTCGAGCGCGCCGTCGAGGGCCAGTCGGTGACCCTGACCCTGGCCGACGAGGTCGACTGCTCGCGGGGCGAGGTCATAGCCTCCGCCTCCGCCCCGCCGCAGATCGCCGACGCGCTTCTCGCCAACCTCGTCTGGATGTCGCACGAGCCGCTCGCTCCGGGCCGCTCCTATTGGCTGAAGATCGGCTCCAGCACGGTGTCGGCTTCCGTGAGCAAGGTCGAGCATATCGTCGAGGTCGACAGCGGCCGGCCCGCCGGCGCCCGGCTCCTCGCCCTGAACGACATCGGCCGCTGCGAATTGAGGCTCGACCGCGACGTCGCCGCCACCACCTATTCCCGCGGCCGCGAGCTGGGCGCGTTCATCCTCATCGACAAGCTCGGCAACGGCACCGTCGCAGCCGGGATGATCGACGGCTTCCCCCGGCGCCCGGGTCTCGGCCGCGCGGCCGGCGAGTCGGACCGGATCCTCTGGCTCAGCCATGTCGCTCCGCAAGAGCGGGCCGACGTCGCCGCCAGGGCCCAGCACAAGCTCCAGGCGATGGGCCGGATGAGCTTCATCCTCGACGAGGAGTCGCTCCGGGAAGGGCTCAGCAGCGATCTCGCCGAGGGCCCGGAAAGAATGGACGAGCATGTCCGCCGGGTGCGCGAGGTCGCGGGCCTGATGAGCCGCGCCGGCCTCCACATCCTCGTCGCCGCGGACGTGCCGGCGGCGGAAGCCTGGCCCGGGCGGCAGATCGGCCCGGACGACCTCGAGCAGGAGGGGGAATCCGAATGGGTCATCTGAATCCCTTCCCCGCCGACACGCTCAGCCAGGAGCAGCGCCGCCAGGTCGAGGCTCTGAGCGGCTCGGTGACCCCGGAGCAGGCGCGCTGGATCAGCGGCTATTTCGCCGGGCTCGAGGCCGGGATCGCCCGGCTCGCGGGCGAAGGCGCGCTTCCCGCCGGGGCGGCGGCGGCGATCCGGACCCTGACCGTGCTCCACGGCGGCGAGACCGGCAATTCGGCGGGGCTCGGCAGGGCCTTCGCCGCGGCGGCGGCGGACCAGGGCCTCGTCGCCCAGGTCGAGGACATGGCGCGCTACAAGCCGCGGCGCCTGAGGGAGGAGCAGGATCTGCTCCTGATCGTCAGCACCCATGGCGAGGGCGACCCGCCGCAGCCGGCGCTCGACTTCTTCGAGTTCGTCGAAGGACCGAAAGCGCCCCGGCTGCCCGAGCTTCGCTATTCGGTCCTCGCCCTCGGCGACTCCACCTACGAGCATTTTTGCGAGGCCGGCAGGCGCCTCGACCGGCGCTTCGAGGCGCTCGGAGCGACCCGGCTGAAGGAACGGGCCGAATGCGATGTCGATTATGACGAGACGGCGGCACAGTGGCGCGCCGAGGCGCTGGCCCTGCTTGTCGCCCAGGCCGGGGCGGGCTGCGAGGTGTCCGCCCCGGCCGATCCCGCCTTCCCCACGGCGACCGCCCACGACAAGCGCAACCCCTTCCAGGCGCGGATCATCGACAATCTCGTCATCGTCGGCCGCGATTCGACCAAGGAGACTCGGCATATCGAGCTCGACATC
>DASQJV010000363.1:0-8392 GCA_035630855.1 Allosphingosinicella sp.
CAACTCCTTGAGCTGGGCGAGGTCGGTGACGGGCGCGACCGCCACGACGGCCTTGAACAAGGCGGGATCCAGCACGTTCGACTGAAGCGCCGCATATCCGCCATAGGACCAGCCGAAGATGCCGAGCTTGGCGGGATCGGCAATGCCCTGGCTGACCAGCCATCGGCCGGCATCGTTGACGTCGCCCATCGCCGTCCGCCAGGATTGGAAGCCGTTCTGCTTGAACCAGGCATCCCCATAGCCGGAGGAGCCGCGATAATTGGGCTGGAGCACGGCATAGCCGCGATTGGCGAAGAACTGGACGAGCCAGTCGAAGCCCCATTCGTCGCGCGCGCTGGGGCCGCCATGCGGCATGACCAGCGCCGGCAGGTTCTTGCCGTCGCTGCCCGGCGGCAGGGTCAGGTAGGCGGGCACCTCGGTTCCGTCAGACGCCTTGTAGCGGACCGGCTTCATCGTCGCGAGCGCGACATTCTCGAGCTGCGGCCGGGACAGCATCAGCTCGCCCAGCTGCTTGGTCGACTTGTCGAACAGATAATAGCGGCCCGAGTCGGTGTCGCTCCCGGCCCAGAGCAGGAGCTTGCTCTCGTCGGCGCTGGAATCGAGGAAGCGGATCAGAGGCAGCCCGGGAATGGCCTTCGACAGGGAGCGGCCGAGCGCGGCCAGCGGAGCGTCGAAATAGACCGCCTGCCGCTTTTCGGTCGCATAGGTGATTCCGACGACCCTGCGGGCGCGTCCGATCCTGACCGTCCCGTCGACGTCGACCTGGGGATGGGCGTAGATCAGGGTCTCCTTCTTCGACGCGTTGAGCGCGACGCTGTAGAGCGCCCAGCGGCCGTTCTCGCCCTTGAAGCCGTAGGCGACGTCGAGGTCGGGGTCGACGGCGACGGGCAGGAAGCCCTGCTGGGTGAGGGCGCTGTAGTCGCCGAGCGGCTTCCAGTCGCGCGACCCCCTGGAGCGGTAGAAATAATTGACCTTGCCGCTGTTATATCCCGTGCCCTCCACGTCGGTGATGGCCATGATCCGGATATTGCCGCGGCCGTCGCTGATATATTCGCTCGCATTGCGCTTGGCGGGCTCGACCGTCTTGGCCGAAAGGTTGGCGGTGTCGATCCGGTCGACTCCATAGCCTTCGCGGGTGTCCAGCAAATTGGTGCCGCTCCGGGCTTCCGGCACATATTGGCGGCCCATCAGCACCGAGCCTTCGGCGCCCGGCTGCCAGTCGATGACTTCGCCGCCGCCGAACGCCATGTACAGGTCGTAGGAACGTCCCCGCCGGCTGAGCAGCTTGAGGTTGCTCCCGTCGGCGTTGACGGCGACGAGCCTGGTCGCTCCGAGCACCTTGCCCGGCTCGAGATCGTCCATCACCATGTAGATGGTGCAGATCAGCCGCTCGTCCGACACCCAGCCGCATCCGGCGATCCGCTGCGGCTTGCCGTCCGCCGCGAGCGCCTGCTTCGGATCGGCTTCGGAGCCGACCTCGACCGTGTAGAGGGCGGTCGCGGGGCCCCGGCCCGGGCTGATGAAGGCCACCTTGCGGCCCGAAGGCGAGAGCGCGATGTCGAGGACCCCCTCGCGGGCGCCGAAAGCGGCGGGCGGATCCGCGAGAACCGCCGGAGCCGCCGGAGCCGCCGCCGGAACGAGAAAGAGCGCCGCCAGGGCGCCCTGCAAAAATATCCGAAACATGATTACCCCCAATTACTTAGGCCCCAGACCCAAGCGCGGTCGCACGATGCCACCGAGCCCGCCCGGGCGCAAGCTTGCGCGGGCAATTTCTTGCTGTCATGGGACGTCGCGGGTGGGACGAGAGGGAGAATGTCCGTGCCGCTTCGATCCGCCGCCGCCGCCGTCCTCGGCGCCTCGCTGCTCGCCGCCTGCGCGACCGCGCCGGGCGAGCGAAGCGCTCGAAGCCCCTATTCCGGCCCTCCCATCTCGCTCGCGACCCTGACCACCGCGACCCAGCTATTGTCCTCCGACGAATATGAAGGCCGGGCTCCGACCACCGCGGGCGAGGACAAGGCGGTCGCCTATATCGCCAGGCGCTTCGAGCAGGCCGGGCTCCAGCCGGGCAACCAGGGCAGCTGGTACCAGGACGTGCCGATGGTCGAGATTTCGAGCACGCCCTCGACGCTCAGGATCAGCGGAGGCTCGGCGCCGCTCGACCTCGGCTGGCGGACCGACTTCGTCGCCAACACCTACCAGGTCGCTCCCAAGGTCGACCTCAGCGAAAGCGAGATGGTCTTCGTCGGCTACGGGATCAACGCGCCCGAGCGGGGCTGGAACGATTATGCCGGAATCGACGTGCGCGGCAAGACGGTGGTCGTCCTCGTCAACGATCCGGACTGGGAGGACGATGACCTCCAAGGCCCGTTCAACGGGCGGGCGATGACCTATTACGGCCGCTGGACCTACAAATATGAGGAAGCGGCGCGCCAGGGCGCCGCCGGCGCCTTCATCGTCCACGACACCGATCCCGCCGCCTACGGCTGGAACGTCGTCCAGTCGTCCTGGACGGGCCCGCAATATAATCTCGACGAGCCCGGCGGCCACATGGACCAGTCCAGGGTGATCGGCTGGCTGACCAACCCGGCGGCGAAGCGCCTTCTCGCCGCCTCGGGCGAGGACCTCGCCGCGCTCACCGCCGCCGCCAAGCGGCCGGGCTTCAAGGCGGTGCCGCTCAGGACCCGGGCCTCGGTGAGCCTCGCCAACGCGATCAAGCGCCAGTCGTCGCGCAACGTCGTCGGCATCCTTCCGGGCTCGAAGCGGCCCGGCGAATATGTCCTCTACACCGCCCATTGGGACCATCTCGGCCGCTGCGACGCTGATTCCACCGGCGACGACATCTGCAACGGAGCCCTCGACAACGCGACCGGCACCGCCGGCCTGATCGCCCTCGCCGAAGCCCATGCCAAGCGTGGCAATGCCGGGCGCTCGATCGTCTTCCTCGCCGTCACCGGCGAGGAATCGGGTCTGCTCGGCTCCAAATATTATTCCGAGAACCCGCTCTACCCGGTCGCCCGGACGGCCGGCGGGATCAACATGGACGGGCTCAACGTGGCCGGGAACACGCGCGACTTCGTCGTCATCGGCAAGGGCAAGTCCGAGCTCGAGACCTACATGAAGCGGGCGACCGACCGTTACCGCCTGACGGTGAGGAACGAGCCGGCGCCGCAGGCCGGCTATTATTACCGCTCCGACCATTTCAGCCTCGCCAAGCAGGGCGTTCCGATGCTCTACGCCGAGGGCGGCGAGGACCTCGTCGTCGGCGGCGAGGCGGCCGGGCACGCCGCCGCGGAGGATTATCGAAGGAACCGCTATCATCAGCCGAGCGACGAATACGACCCTCGCTGGGACTGGTCGGGAGCGATACGCGACCTCGAAATCTACTGGCTTATCGGCCGCGAGCTGGCCGATTCGGCGGACTGGCCGAACTGGAACCCGGGCGACGAATTCCGAGCCATCCGCGACAAGAGCCGCGGCAATGCCGGGCCGATCATGCGGTGAGGGATGGTCAGCTTATCGGCATGATCAGGTGGGTTCCCAGAAAATTCCGAGCGCCTCTGCTTGGACTCTTAGCCTCTTGTCCCGCGTCCACAGCTGAGCGGAGGATAATTGGCAGGCTGCGAGCAGGTGCGCATCCACGAACCCAATTCCGCTGCCGGCAAGTCTCGCATTCCGAATGAGAGTCATCAACTCCGTGTGGGTCGCGATGCGCGCCTGCGGCATCGCCTCGAGCATCCACAACGTGCCTTGCGGGTCAGCCAGGTTTCCGAGTGCTATCTCGGCCGTGACGAATTCATGGTTGAGCAGGATGTTGCCGCGGATAAGAGCATCGAGGTGGAGGTTGCGACGGCCGAAATGGTCGGCCCAAATCGACGTATCGACAAGGATCATCAGCCGAAACGGCGACGCGGCGGCGCTTTGAAATCGGGCATCGTCCCACCGAGCGCTGCCAGCCGTCGCCCGGCCTCCCGCTGGATCACCGCGCGCAGCGCTTCCCGAACCACCTCCCCGCGATCTCGAATGCCCAGCAATTGCCCCGCTTCCTCGATCAGCTTTTCCGTGCTTTCAGAGTCCGTACCGGAGGCCGGTGGATAGAGGTTATCGACTCGGCGGAAGGTCGCCCGCTCACCCGCGAGATCAACCTTCCAGACCTGCCAGCCCGCATCCTGCCATCCTCGCGCTTGACTGTGGCCCTGCCCGCGCTGGTTCGCCCACCATTCGCGATATCGTCTGGCGCTCGGCGGCAGCGCAAACCCCAGCACCTTCTCAATCTGCCCGAAGGTCGCGCTCCATTCGTCCTTATCTCGATCCTGCAAAGATACCGCGAGAGGTTCGTATTTGCCCATCGACCATTCCTTATTCAATTAGCAAATAGTAACATAATAGTTACATCGAGTCAAGTCATTTCTCCTTGGGAAGGGCGACCCGCGCCGTTATGGGCTGCGCGATGACCGCGCTGCCTTTCCGCCAGCCGCCCGAATGGGCCGAGCATGAATGGGTGTGGATCGGCTTTCCGAGCCATGCCGACCTGTGGGAGGACGACCTCGAGCCAGCCCGGCTCGAGGTCGCGGCCTTCGCCCGTGCGATCCATGCCGACGGCGCCGGCGAGGAGGTGCGCCTGGTCGCCGCGGACCCCGCTTCGGCCCGCGCCGCCGCCACCCTGGCGCCGTTCGCGACCGTTCTGCAGGAGCCGTTCGGCGACATCTGGCTTCGCGACACCGGGCCGATCGTCTTGAAGTCGGGGGCCCGGCGGCTGCCGCGGAGCTTTCGCTTCAACGGCTGGGGCGGCAAATATCAGCTCGAGGGGGACGACACGGTCGGCCTCCGCCTGGCCGAGGGCGCGGGCCTGGAGGCGGACCGCCGCGACTGGATATTGGAGGGCGGGGCGATCGACGTCGACGGCACCGGCCTCGCCGTCACCACCGAGCAATGCCTGCTCAACCCGAACCGCAATCCCGGAATGAGCCGCGGGGAGGTCGAGGCGCGGCTTCGGGAGGACCTCGGCATCGAGCGGCTGCTCTGGCTCGGCGAGGGGCTGCTCAACGACCATACGGACGGCCATGTCGACAATCTCGCCCGCTTCGTCGGCGAGAACCGGCTGGCAATTCCCGCCCCGGACGACCCGCTCGATCCCAATCGCGAAGTCTATAAGGACGCGGCGCGCAGGGCCGAGGCGTTCGGAGTCGAGGTCGCTCGGCTCCCCTCCCCCGGGCGGACCGAGCGCGACGGCGAGATTATTCCCGCCTCCTACATGAACTTCTACATCGGCAATGCCGCCGTCGTCGTGCCGCTTTACGGCCGGCCCAGCGACTCGGCCGCCGTGAAGGCGATCGGCGCGCTGTTCCCGGGCCGCCGGGCGGTCGGCTTCGAGGCCGAGCACGTCCTCACCGGCGGCGGCTCCTTCCATTGCATCAGCCAGCAGGTGCCGCGCTAACCGTCATTCCCGCGAAAGCGGGAATCCAGTAGTGCGTCCTTCCCGGGCGCCACGCTTCAGGTCTGGATCCCCGCTTTCGCGGGGATGACGGAGACGGCGACGGACAACGGAGTAAGAATGACCCACCTCACCGTCGCTGCACTCCAGCTCGCCTTCACCGACTCGATCGACGAGAACATCGCCGCCGTCTCCGAGCTGGTGCGCGAGGCGGCCGGGCGGGGCGCGAAGCTGATCCTTCCGCCCGAATTGTTCGAGGGCCATTATTTCTGCCGGACCCAGGACGAGGGCCATTTCGCCCGTGCCCTCCCGGTCGACCGCCACCCGGCGGTGACGGCGATGCGGACGCTCGCCGCCGAGCTCGAGGTCTTCATCCCGGCCAGCTTCTTCGAGGCGGAGGGGCATCATCATTACAACAGCCTCGCCATGATCGACGACAAGGGCGCGGTGATGGGCGTCTACCGCAAGAGCCACATCCCCGACGGCCCCGGCTATTCCGAGAAATTCTACTTCCGTCCCGGCAATACCGGCTTCAAGACCTTCCCGACGCCCTTTGGAAGGGTCGGACCGGCGGTCTGCTGGGACCAATGGTATCCGGAGACGGCCCGGGCGCTGATGCTCGACGGCGCCGAGATCCTCCTCTTCCCCACCGCGATCGGAACCGAGCCGCACGACCCGGACCTCGACACCAGCCGGATGTGGCGCCGGGCGATGATCGGCCACGCCGTCTCCAACGTCGTCCCGGTCGTCGCCGCCAACCGCATCGGCACCGAGCACGGCCAGCGCTTCTACGGCCACAGCTTCATCTGCGACGAGCGCGGCGACCTGCTGGCGGAGTTCGGCGACAAGGAGAGCGGAGTGATCACCGCCGTCCTCGACCTCGACCAGGCGAGGAAGCACCGCGCCGCCTTCGGCTTCTTCCGCGACCGGCGGCCGGACCTGTACAAGCGGATCGCCGAGGACATCTGACCCCCGTCATTCCGGCGAAGGCCGGAATCCATGAACACCGATCGTGCAAACTCTCCTCTCACCGTGTTCATGGATCCCCGGATCAAGTCCGGGATGACGATCCCAATTCGAGCGCCTTCTCGAACACCGCCTCGAACATCGGAGCACTGAGCCGGTTCGTGTTCTGGTTGTAGCGGGAGCAATGGTAGCTATCGATGAGGATCCGGCCGCCGGGCAGGACGTGCTCGGCGAGATGGCCGAAGGGATAGGCGGCGAGGCGCCCGCCCGCCGACCGCACCGCCGCGTCATGCGCGATCCGGCCGAGCGCGACAAGGATTCGAACGCCGGGAAGAGCCGCCAGCGCCGGCCGGAAATAGGCGCCGGTGCAGGTGGTGATCTCCTCGGGCGTCGGCTTGTTCTGGGGCGGGACGCACTTGACCGAGTTGAGGATCGCGACCCCCTTCAGCTTCAGGCCGTCGTCCGGCCGCGCCTCGAAGCGGCCCTCGGCGAGGCCGTATTTGAGCAGGGTCTCGTAGAGCAGCAGGCCGGCGAAATCGCCGGTGAAGGGCCGGCCGGTGCGGTTGGCGCCCTGCTTGCCGGGCGCGAGGCCGCAGATGGCGAGCCAGGCCTCCGGGTCGCCGAAATGCGGCACGGGCGCGTTCCACCAGCCGGGATGCTCCTCGCGCAGCGCCTCGCGAAAGCCGACGAGGCGCGGGCACAGAGGGCAATCGCGCGGCGCCTCGAGCTCGGGAACGGGAGAGAAGCCGGAAGGTATGTCCATCCCGTCCCCATAACGTTCGGGCCGAGCCTGTCGAAGCCCTATCCTTCCTTTATCCGGAGGCGGAAGTAAGGAAGGCCCTTCGACGGGCTCAGGGCGAGCGGGGTTTTTTGAACGGTCCACATCTTTATGCCATTGCGCTCGGCTCGAACCGCCGCGGCCGCCACGGCTCGCCGGCCGCGACGGTACGCGCGGCCGCGGCGGCGATCGGCGCAGGCCGCCTGTCGCGGATCCGGCTGACCCCGGCCTTGGGCCCGGCGGGGCGCGGCTTCGCCAACGCGGTCGCCCTGGTCGAGAGCGAGCTCGACCCCCCCGCCCTGCTGGATCGCCTGAAGCAGGTCGAGCGCGACTTCGGCCGCCGTCGCGGCCGGCGCTGGGGCCCCCGCATCCTCGACCTCGACATCATCCTCTGGTCCGAAGGGGTCTGGGCCGGCGACGGCCTGATCATCCCCCATCCCGAGTTCCGCCGGCGCCGGTTCGTTCTGGAACCGCTCGCCGAGGTCGCCCCGGCTTGGCGCGACCCGATCGGCGGAGGGACCATGCGCCAGCTCCTGTTCCGGCTGAGACGGCGTGCTGTCTCCCCGCCCTGAAAGGGAGGGGAGGTCAGCGCCGGGTGAGCGCCCGCTCGAACTTGTTCTCGCGCCGCCGTCCGACCATCAGCCCGCTCTCGAGCCTGGCGCAGAGGGCGGCATAATAATCGGAGAGGAACTCGCGATCCTCGCCCCATTCGTCGATCCCGGCTTTCTCCCGGATGATCCTTGCGACCGTGGCGACGGCGTCGTCGTTGGCGCCGCGCAGGACGTCCTCGAGCGTCTGGAGCTCATAGACTCCGTAGAGGTCGAGCGCGGCCTCGCTGAAGGTCCGGCGCGGCCGCTCGACGCCGTGGACGAGATCGGCGCCGAGCGCTCCGCCCGAGCTTCGGACGACCCAGGTGCCGGCGATGAGGTCGCCGATGCGAAGCCGGTCGCGGTTGAACAAAGGGAAGAAGAGGAAGAGGCCGCTCCAGACGAGGGAGAAGATCACCAGGAAGGCGTCCGCCGTGCCCTGGGCGGTCTGCTGGGCGAGGAAGGAGAGCGGCAGGAAGACTTCTATCTCGCGCATAGCGTTGCGGGCGATGACGGCTCCGCCGGTGAGCCGGGCGCCGTCGCGGGCGACGACCCTGAGGCCCATCAGCCTCTTGCCCGGAGTCGCGCCCCGCCCGCCCATCTCGAACAGGGAGAACCAGCCGTTGCGGA
>DASQJV010000364.1:0-2733 GCA_035630855.1 Allosphingosinicella sp.
ACTGCTCCGGACCGTGGGGAAGTGGAAATCGAGGCTATAAACCACCCCTCCCTGAAAGGGAGGGGTCAGGGGTGGGTAGGCGAGCGAAGCGAGACTTCATCTGACTCCGAGTTTCGGCCGCCTGCGGCGGACCCACCCCGACCCCTCCCTTGCAGGGAGGGGGGAAATGAGGCGATACCTCCGCCCATGACCGACCTCGACTCCTTCATCGCGGGCCTGCCCAAGGCCGAGCTCCACATGCATATCGAGGGCAGCCTCGAGCCCGAGCTGATGTTCGAGCTGGCCCGGCGCAACCGCGTCGAGATACCCTTCCAAAGCGTCGAGGCGGTCCGGGCGGCCTACAGCTTCTCGAACCTGCAGGACTTCCTCGACATCTATTACCAGGGCGCCGACGTGCTTCGCACCGAGGAGGACTTCCGCGACCTCGCCACCGCCTATTTCGACCGCGCCTCGGCCGATTCGGTGACCCATGCCGAAATCTTCTTCGACCCGCAGACCCATACCGACCGCGGCATAGAGTTCGGCGTCGTGATGGCGGGCCTGCTGGCCGGGATGGAGGAGGCGCGCGCCCGGCACGGGCTGACCTCGAAGCTCATCCTCTGCTTCCTTCGCCATCTCGACGAGGAGGCGGCCTTCGCGACCCTGGACCAGGCGGAACCCTGGCTGGACCGCATCGAGGCGGTCGGGCTCGATTCCTCCGAGCTCGGCCACCCGCCCGAGAAATTCGCTCGGGTGTTCCGGGCGGCGGCGGAGCGGGGGCTGAAGCGGGTCGCCCATGCCGGCGAGGAAGGGCCGCCCGATTACGTCTGGCAGGCGCTCGACCTGCTCGAGGTCGATCGCATCGACCACGGCAACCGCTCGCTCGAGGATCCGCGGCTGGTCGAGCGGCTGGCCCGGGAAGGGATGACCCTGACCGTCTGTCCGCTCTCCAACCACAAATTGTGCGTAGTCGACGATCTGGCGGCGCATCCCATCGCCCGGATGCTGGCGGCGGGCCTCCGAGCCACGATCAACTCGGACGATCCCGCTTATTTCGGCGGCTATGTGAACGACAATTACCGGGCCGTGGCGGGGCTTCTCGGGCGCGAGGCGCTGGCCCGGCTGGCCCGGAACAGCTTCGAGGGGTCGTTCCTGGGGGAAGCGGAGAAAGCGGCCCAGATCGCGAAGCTGGACGCTTATGTCGAGGCCCAGCGACGATCGTCATCCCGGACCTGATCCGGGATCCATGAACACCGCCCTGCCCGCCTGGACACGGCCGCGTTCATGGATTCCGGCCTTCGCCGGAATGACGGCTAATCCCGCGCGGTCTTCACCGCATAGGGCATGATCAGCCGCCCGTCGGGCGCCGCGGTGAAGGTGGTCTGGGTCGGATAGGCGAACTCGACTCCGAGCTCGGCGAACCGGCGCAAGATCCCCAGCATCACCGCCTGCCGCACCTCGAGGAAGTCCGGCAGATCGCTCGCCTCGACGAAGAAGACCAGCTCGATGTCGATCGAGGAGGGGTTGAAGGCGATGACATGGGCCCGGTCGAACCGGGCGAGCGCCTCGCGCTCGACGATGGCTCGAAGCTCGCCGGGAAGCCGCTCGAGCGTCTCGACCGGCGTCCGGTAGACCAGCTGGAGGACGATCAGCGCCCGCCGCCGCTCCAGCCGGGTCCAGTTCTGGACGAGGGCGTTGAGGAGGTTGGCGTTCGACATGATCACCTCCTCGCCGCTGACGGCTCGGATCCGGGTGCTCTTGAGCCCGATGCGCTCGACCGTGCCGGTCGTCGGCGGGCTGCCGAAGGTGATCGTCTCGCCGCGCCGGAACGGCTTGTCGAAGATGATCGAGAGCGCCGCGAACAGGTCGGAGAAGATGCCCTGGGCGGCGAGGCCGATGGCGATCCCGCCGATGCCGAGGCCGGCGATCAGGCCGGTGACGTTGACCCCGAGATTGTCGAGGATGAGGATGATCGCGATGGCGAACAGGGTGACCGTCACCAGCAGCCGGATGATCCCGATCGCCGAGGCGAGAGTCGATTGCTCCTCGTCGCCGGTGCGGTGGGCGACATAGCCGAGGATCAGCTCGCGCGCCCAGATCGCCGCCTGGAGGCAGGCGGCGATGACGAAGCCGACATGGATCGCGCTGCGAAGCGCCGGCGGCGTGTTGGCGTGGTCGGCGACGAGCTGCGCCGAGGTCAGGACGATGAAGTAGATCTTGGTCTTGGCCAGCGCCTTGGCGAAGATGGCGGGCCAGTGGGGGTCGCCCTGGAGCCGGGCGATCAGCCTGCAGCCGAGCGAGCGGATTGCGAGCATGGCCAGAGCAATGGCGACCCCGATCGCGGCGGCGACGAGGATCCCGACGATATTGCCTGCGACCCAGGCCTGCGATTCGGCGGCGAGCGCGCTGCTCTTGGCGATGAAGTTGGACGTCGTGCCTGCCATCAGGCGGCCTTTGCGCGAACTTTGCCCTTCCCGTCCACCTTTGCCTTCTCTTTGGGGAGGGCATCGAGGAACTCGATCAGCCCGCGCTCCGCCGAGCTCATATATTTGGACGCGCGTGGGAGCGGCCGCTCGCCGATCGCCCCGGCGTCCTTGGCGGCCTCGATCAGGGCCGGGTGGACGTAGGATTTGCGGCTGATCGCGGCGGTGTTGCCGAGCGCTTCCGCGACCGGCTCGATCATGCTCTTGAGCTTGACGCTGCCGTGCTTCCGGTAGCGGCGGATCATCTCCTCGAAGGCGATCGTGCTCGCCC
>DASQJV010000365.1:0-3807 GCA_035630855.1 Allosphingosinicella sp.
GAGGGGCGGGGAGGGGGCAAGTTCCGGGGTTGTTCTATCCACAGGTTGGTGGGGGGTCGGGGAAAGTCGGGTGTTCGGGCGGGGGCGGTGGCGCGCCCGGGAAGCCGTCATCCCGGACTTGATCCGGGATCCATGAACACCGGGTGCTCCGGCCGGTGCGAGGCCGCTGTGCTTCCGCTGCTTCCTTCCGGCGCCGTGCGAACCGGTTTTTGAGGGAAGGCACGAAGGCGCGAAGGGACAAGGTTAGAAGGATTGGCGCCGCATTCGCGGAAGCGGGCCGTGGGTGGACGAGGAGGTTGCTTGCCGCTCGCGGGAGCCGGCGGCTTCGACGGCGTCGCCGCCGACATCCGCCCGGGCTAGAGCTTGCGGCCCGCGACGATGGAGCCGACGGCGGCGATCAGTCCGCTCATGAACACGAGCCAGGCGACGGTGAGGGCGACGCGCGCCGTCGTCACCGAGGAACGGGTCCACAGCGCGAGCGATTCCCATTCGGCGTCGCGCAGGGCGTCGCGCGGAAGATCCGGGCAGCGGTCGCCGTAGACGAGCTTCGCGTCATGGTTGCACTCATAGCCGCGCACCACCCGCTCGGACGAGCCGGGGATGTTCTCGATGAAGCTCGAATAGAGGATGAGATAGGCGAACAGCCCGGCGAGGGTGAGGAGCGTGGCGACGATCATCAGCAGGCGGCGGCGCCCCGACCGCGCCTTGCGGACGAGCTCCCAGACGATCAGCGAGGCGAGCAGGACCAGGGCCGCCGACACGTAGCCGATGGCCGGAGGCCAGGGCGGCTGAAGGCCGGCGAGCGACGCGAACAGCGGGATGGCGGCGAAGGCGGCGCCGATGCCGAGCACCTTGATCAGGCTCTTGAGATAATCTTCCATCAATCGGGCCTTATCGTCACGACCGCAGCCGTCTCGCCATCGCCGGGTTCGAGGCGCTTCGTGCCCCGGCCGACGGCGCCGTTGCGCCACCTCGCCTGGTAGACGTAGGTGCCCGCGAGGGCCATGGGCCGGTCGGGGTCGACTTCGTCCCAGCGCTTGCAGCGATCGCGATCCCAGGGGTCGAGGCCCTTGGCCTTGCAGACCTCGAAGCCGAAGCGATTGACCACCCAGGCCTTGCCGTCGACGGGCTGAAGCTTGAAGATGAAATCGCTTTCACCGGCGCCGCACTCGCCCAAGGCGACGACCTTGGGCAGGTTCGGCTGAAGCTCCGCGCGGTTCGACTCGACCTGCGCCGCCAGTCGGCTCAGGGCGTCCCTGTCCTCAATCGACGGCGACGCGTCCGAGCCCGCCGCTCCGCCTTCCAGGATCGACTTCAGCATCCAGGCCTCGAAGTCGCGCAGCGGCCCGCCATAGACCTCCGGCGAATAGCCCGATCTCGAAAAATTCAGGTCCAGGAAGGCAATCTGGCGCGCCGTTGATTCCACAAGACCGGCTTTCCCAGGCGGCGGGCGAAGCTCGGGATTCCGGTCGTCGCCCAGGCAGTCGATGACATCGAACGAGTCCTCGCGGAGCAGGTAGGGCGGCTCGCCGCTGTCGTCCATCTCCGCGCGGGCGGCCTGCAGGGCCGCGGCTCTAAGGACCGGATATTGCCCGGCAAGGCTTTGCGGAGGCGGTGCGCCGCTCGGGGCCGGTACGACGACGTTGTCGATGCCGCCGGCCTCTTCCTCGTCGGCCGGATCTTGCGAGCAGCCGGAAAACAGGATCGTGGCAAGAATAAGCGGGTGCTTGATTCCGAGCAATGGACACATCCTTCCGCCAAGGACCAAAGCTCTCATACAATCCGGAAGATGACAAGGAGCGCGGGGCAAGGCGCATCTTTAATATCACCATTTTGGACCTGAACGGGGGGAGGCAGCCGCGTCCATGGGCCCGGTATAATTCGGCCTCATCCTGAGCGATCATGAAAAAAGGAGCCGTCTTGCCGTCTTTACGAACGCTGGACTTGACTCTTCCGGCGCCGTGATCGGGTCGGTTTCGACTCACGCGGTGCCGCGAAGCCGCTAAAGGGGCGGGCGTGACCGTCGACTTTTCAGCGATCCTCCTCGCCGCCGCGGCGGGCGTGCTCGGCGGAGCGATGAATGCGCTCGCCGGGGGCGGGACGTTCGCGACGCTGCCCGCGCTGATCGCGCTCGGGCTGCCCGCCAATGTGGCCAACGCGACGTCGAACGTGGCGCTGCTGCCGGGAGCGGGGGCGAGCGCCTGGGCTTATCGGGACGAGCTTCGTCCGGTCGCCGGGCTGTCGGTGCGGCTGCTTGCTTCGCTGACCTTCGCTTTCGGGCTGGTCGGGAGCCTGCTGCTCGTGCTGACGCCGACCGAGACTTTCGAAATCATCATCCCCTGGCTGCTGCTCTTCGCCTTCGCGGTGATGGCGTTCGGCCGGAGCGCCGCCGACTGGCTCCATTCGCGGGTGACGATCGGACGGCCGACGCTGCTCGCGGCCCAGGCCCTGCTGGGCGTCTACGGCGGCTATTTCGGCGGCGGAGTCGGGCTGATCACCACCGCGGTCTACGGCCTCCTCGCCAACATCCGGCCGCGCGAGCTGTTCGCGGTCCGCACCCTCATGCTGGCGGTGGCCAATCTCGCCGCGGCGTTCGTGTTCGCCGGCTTCGCCATGGTGTGGTGGTGGGCCTGCTTGCCGATGCTGGCCGGCTCCGCTCTGGGCGGGTGGCTGGGCGCGCTGGTCGGCAAGCGGCTGTCGCATCGTGCGGTGCGTGTCTGGACCTTGCTCGTCACGGGCGGAACCACGGTCGTCTTCTTCGTGCGCGCCTATGGCGGGTAGGGCCGGGACAGCCCGGGCGAAGGCGCGACGCAGGGCGTCAGGGCTCCTTGCGGCCGAACTCGGGCGCCGAAGCGGCCTGCGCGGTCTCAGCCGCGGCCGTGGTGGCGACGCTGGTGATTTCGTCGTCTTCGCTCGCGACGATGATCGTCTCGCGGCCGTCGCTGCCCTGCATGCGCAGGATCCGGCGATTCTGGACGCTTCGCCAGCCGATCGCCACGACGATCGCGAAGACTCCCAGGCCGAGCAGGATGGCGAGCAGGCTTGAGGTCGAGTCGGTCATCGGACTTCCTTCCGGTCTCCATGTCCCGGCCCATAAGCGCCTGAAAAGTTAAGAAGCTCATAGGCCGAAGAGGGGCATCATCCCGGCGAAAGCCGGGACCTCAGGACGAGGAGATACAGCGGGCCTCCCCGAGGTCCCGGCTTCCGCCGGGATGACGATCAGGGGGTCGGCTTCGGCGGGCAGGGGGTCGAGTTGCCCTCGCCGGGCGGGACCTGCTCGAAGGCGACCAGGATCGTCAGGCCCGTGCTGGTCACCAGCCCCTCGTGCCACTGGCCGATCGACTCCACCGCGATATCGCCGGTCGCGAAATTGTAGACCTTGCCGGTGTCGTGGTTGGTCACGCGCAAATTGCCCTGCTGTATGTAGACGTAGCGCGGGTAAGTGTGGCGGTGACAGGGGATCGGGTGCCGGGGGTTCAACCGCAAAGTCGTCACCACCAGCTGGAACGGCGTGGGCGGCCGGGTAAGGGGCTGGCCCGACATCGTCTCGTCGAAGCGGCGCTGGACCGGCTCGGCGGGCGCCGCCGGAGCTTCGGGCGTCTCGGCCGCGGCTTCGTTGCGGACCGGAGCGGCCGGCCGTGAGTCGCAGCCGGCGGCCAGAGCCGCGGCCGCGATGGCGATCGTCTTCCATGTCATGGTCGGTCCTCCCCTCGGAATGGGGAAGGGTGCGCCCATGAGGCCGAAGAGTCGAGTCGAGACGGGTCCGAATCGACCCTTTCGGTCTCGGCCTCTAGCCGCCGAACAATC
>DASQJV010000366.1:0-2803 GCA_035630855.1 Allosphingosinicella sp.
GCGGCAGGTGCCGTTCCTGGCCGGGGCCGACGTGGATCTCGGGCCCCTGCGCATAGGCATGGGCATCGAGCTGCGCCGGCCGCGACGAATTGTAGTGGACCTGCACATCGTCGAGAGAGAGGCCCGAGAGCGCTTCGATCCCCGTCTTCAGCCGGTCCGGCAGCCCGGTCCGGTTCGGGGCGGCCCGGCCCTGAACCGGCGCCGGCCCGCGCCCCCGCAGGTTCAGCGCTTCGGCATACCCGCCGGTGCGGTCCGCGGCGCGGCGCTCGAGGGTTTCGTGGCGCGCCTCGCCGGAGGCGGGGGCATTCTCCGCTGCCGCGCCGGCCCCGCTTCCGGTGCGCCGCCGCATATGCTCGGCCACTCAGCCCTCCTTTCCGCGCCCCGTGCTCAATCGAACAGGGCGAAGCCCATGTCGCCGCCGTCCTCCTCCTGATCATCGTCGTCGGCCTGCGCCGCGCCTCCGCCGCGTCGGACCTGATGCCCGTCGGAGAGAAGGCGGCGCTCCATGAACTTGCGCCGCTCCTCGGGCGTCGGGCGATGTCTCTGCCCTCCGGCGGCGATGCTCAACGCCCCCGCCTCCGCGACGGCGGCGTGGGGATCGGCGAGCGCGCCGCCCTGGATCTCCCCGTCATGCTGCGTCTGAAGGTTGAGATGGGGACCGAGCCGCTGGACGTGGCCGCTGGCCGGCTCCGTGTCGATGCCGACCCGGCGGGTGACCTGCACGTCGCCCTGCGGGAATTGCTGGATGAATTGCGGTCCGCCGTCGTTGGCGGTGGAGCGGACCGGATGCCGATCGCTGAGGAAGTCGGACGCCCTCGCCATCATGCGATCGTAGCCGAGCCCGTCCTGCGGCGCGATCGGCGCGGCGTTCCCGGCCGCCGGCATCGGGTCGCCGGCTCCGGCCGGAGCGCTGACGAGGCCGCGGCCGGCGAGCTGGTCCAGCTCCTCGTCGATCTCCGCGCGATGCTCGCCGACGCGCTGCGCCTCGTCGACCATGTTGTGGAACGCGCCGAGGCTCATCTTCTGGCCGCGCAGCTTGTGCTTGCGCTTCAGCTGAACCGGCCGAGGGCCGGCATCGCGGCCGGCGAGCAGCGCCGAATAATCCTTGATCGGGGCGGCGGCCGCGCGGTTCTCGAGACCCTCGTGGCGGGCGCTTCCGGAAGGCGGCGGATTCTCGTCCGCTTTGCGGTGGCGGGCGGCTCGGGCGGAGTCGGCCATTCAGCGCTCGCTTCCGCTCGAGGCGATAGCGGCTGGCATTCCCGCGCTCCGGGGAGCAAGCTGCGGGCGGAGCGGAGCGGGCGCGGCGATGGGGACGGGTACGGTCATCAGGACGACTCCCACGGTGGGTGCAGAATGACCCGATTCGGGGCGACGGCAAAGTGAAAAACAGGCTCCTGCCGGACGGCGCTTCGCTGCCGCATTTGATCGAGCAGCAAAGCTTCGACGTCCGCTTCGCCCGGGAGGAGGCCGCGCACCGCCTGCTGGGGCCGCTGTCCGAGCTGAACCGGACTCGGCTGCTGCCGCTGATCGGGCGGATCTTCGACGAAGTGGACCGGCAGGGCGAGGTGATCCGAATCGACCGTCTCGACCTCGACCTCGGCAGCTTGCCGGAGGACGGTCTCGGGGAGGTCGAAGCGAGGCTCGAGCAGGCGCTTCGGGAGGCATTGAGCGCGGCCCTGGCGGGGCACACGGCAGGCCGCTCCGGCACGGACGCCGCCGGCCGCGTGGACGTGGCGCGGCGGCCGCTCGCCCACGCGCTTCTCGACCTGTTCGATCACTGGCTGGTCCACGGCAGCTGGCCCTACGGCGCCAGCATCGACCTCGCGGTGGCGCCGGCCGAGCTGCTCGTCGCCCTGCTCGATTCGCACGCCGAGGCGCTGCTCGCCGCGCTGCGCCGGCGGAGCGGTTCCGAGACGGTGCTGAGGCGCCTCGTGCGGCAGATTCCGGACGCGATCCTCCAGCGCCTTCTCCACCGGCTGGATGCGGCGAGCGCCGGCTGGATCCTCGCCTATATGGCCGAAACCCGCGCGGCCCATGAGGAGGCGCCCCTGATCGAGGAGACGCCCGAGGAATTCGGACGCACGCTGTGGCTCGTCGTCCTGCGCGATGCGCTGAACCGCGCCGGGCTTCGGGGGAACCGACGGGCTTTCGTCGAGAATGTCGTCGGCGGAATCGCCGCCGCCGCGGGCATCGACGTCGCCGCGCTGGTAGCGGAGCTCCAGCGGGCGCTCGCCGCGGCACCGGCGGCGGCCCGCGGCGACGGCTCGCTCCTGTCGATCCTCGCGGAGATCGGCCCCCAAGGCGCTTTAGCGGCGCCCGAGCTGCGGGCGCTCGCCGCCCTGCTGGCGGGGACGGGCGCCGCCGGCGGCGGGCAGGCGCCGGAGCGGATCGTCGAAGCCGCGATCCGCCGCCGGCCGGCGGAGGCGAGGCGGCTGCTGCAGGAGGCGATGGCAGAGGATCCGGGGAGCCTGCTGCGGCGGCTGCACGTGCCGGGAGGGGCGGCCGCTCTCCTCCGCCTCGCTCTGGGCGAGGCGGCGGCGGCGTGGGAGGGGCGGCTGTCCTCCGAGCGCGGCTCCGAGGCGCGCGAGCGGCTGCTGAGCGACGCCGCGCGCGCGAGCCTTGCGGCGCCGAGCGATCGTGCTTCGGCCGAAAGCGGGGCGGCGCCGTCCGGCGACCGCGGCGGCGCGGCGGCGGCCGGCCGGGACGGCGGCCGGGAGTGGGACCACGGCCGGTACGACGACGGCGCGGCCGACGCCCCGTTCGCGGCGCTCGACCGGGCCGTCGAGGCGATGCTCGCCGGCGC
>DASQJV010000367.1:0-3324 GCA_035630855.1 Allosphingosinicella sp.
TGCCAGCCGAGCGAGGGCGCACCGATCGCCTCGAGGTGGTCGGCGAGCTGGTCGTTGTCGAAGGGCTTGGTCTGCGGCCCGCCCGCCCAGACGATGAGGTGACCCTCGGACCAGCTGCCCTGGAGGCGGACCTCGCCGGCCGGCTCGGCGGCCGTGACGACGGCGACGGCCTTGCCGGGGTCGCGCACGAGCAGGTCGTAGGCGGCCTGGAGCCGGTCGAGCTCGCCCTCGAAGTCGGCGACCACCTGCTCGATCCGGCAAGGCTCGATGAACAGGCCGAAGGATTTTTCGACGGTCTCGACCAGCTCCATCGTCGCCGCGAACAGCCCGGCGGCATTCTCGGGAGTAAGCATCTGATAGACGGGGTCGCTGATCGGAAAGCGGCTGCGCAGGCAGCTCAGCACCGTGTCGCGCGGGTCGCGCCGGGCGATGATGATCCGCGCCTCGGGAAACAGCCGGGCGATCAGCGGCAGCTTGAACGTGTTGAACGGATTCTTGTCGACGAACACGCGGCCGGCGGGATCGACGCCGTCTTGGCCCACCCGGCGCCAATAGGCCGCGCGCCAGGGATCGAGCTCCTCGTCCTCCGCTTCGCAGAGCCGCGCGATATCCTCTGCGTCGGCAAGATACTGGCGCGCGGAATCGATCAGGCACTCCCGCTCCGAAAGCGTGACGATTTCGGGATGGCCGCCGAGCACCTGCTCGATCAACGTCGCGCCGGAGCGCGGGAAGCCGACCAGGAAGACGTGCCGCTTGGCCGGGCCGCCATGATCGCGGCCCCAGGTCCCGGCGACGCGCCGCCCAGCGATCGCGCCGGTCAGCTCGCGGACCGCGGCGAGCGTTCCGGTCCCCTCGCCGAATAGCGGCGCGAAGTGCGCGCGGCGGATGCGGTTGCATTCGTCCCAGGCCTCGAACGCCTCGTGGAACCGGCCCTGCGCGTCGAGCGCGTCGCCAAGCGTGCCGAGCGCGATCGCCCGGTCGAGCGGCGGCAAATGCTCTCCGGCGAGGACCAGCCGCAGTCGCGCTTCCGCTTTGCCGAACCGTCCTTCGGCGAGGTCCGCACCCGCCAGCGTGGTCAGCGCCTCGTGATAGTTCGGCTGGCGCTCGATCACCTGCTCGGCGAGCCGCCGCGCTTCGGCCGGATCGCCGCGGCGGAGCGCCAAGGCGGCGACCCCGTTGAGCGCGACGAGGTTGGCCGGATCGAGCGCGAGCGCGGCCTCGTAGCTTCGCCGGCCTTCGACCAGACGGGCGAGCGCGACGAGGCCGGTCCCGCGATTGGCGTGGGCGGGCGCAAAATTGGGGTCGATCGCCAAGGCGGCGTCGAATTCGGCCACCGCCTCCGCGTTGCGGCCCAGCCAGAGCAGGCACAGGCCGATCGCGTTGATGATACCGGTCGCTTCGGGGGCGGCCGCCTTGGCGCGCCGGAGCAGATCGAGCGACTCTTCGAACCGCCCCTCGGCCTCGCGCCGTCCGGCGACGAAGCTCAGCACCATCGGATGATCGATGCCGTCGGCCAGCGCGTCTTCGGCGAGCTTTCCCGCCGAGGCGATATCGCCGGCGGTGAGGCTGGCGTGGATCGAGCGCAGCCGCGCCTTGTCCGTCTCGGGATCGCGGACCGCAGCAGCCGCCTGGCCGCCGTTGCTGCCATTGCCTGAAGTCATCCGGCGGGAGGGCCTTTCGCTGCCGAGGAATTGATAAGCGAGACGGCCTGTCCGGCGCTCTCCCGCCGCGCATCCCTAGGTGTGAAGCCCCGCGAGTCCAAGCGAAAATCCGGAGCGGGAACCTAATTCGACTGCCTAGGGATTTGCCCGGGGCCACTTAGGGATTCCACCTTATTACGAGCCCATGCCGCCGCTGCGTACACTTCGCGTGATCAGCGGAGGGCGGAATGAAACTTGAGCGCATCAAGAGCGGTGACGCGGGCACCGGGTCCGGCCGTCGTCGGCTAATCATCATCGTCGTGGCGGTTGTCGCGATCGGCGCCCTCGCCTGGTGGTTCCTCTCCGGCTCGAGCCTTCCGGCCGGCTTCGCCTCCGGCAACGGCCGGCTCGAGGCGAACGAAGTCTATATCGCCGCCAAATATCCCGGGCGGATCCGCGAGGTGCTGGTCAACGAGGGCGATATCGTCGAGCCCGGGCAGGTCGTCGCGCGGATGGACGTCGACGAGCTCGAGGCGCGGCTGCGCCAGGCCGAGGCGCAGGTCCGCGAGGCCGAGGACGCGCAGCGCATCGCCAACGCCGAAGTCGCGGCCCGCGGCTCGCAAGTGGGCGCGCGCAGAGCCGAAGTGAGCGCGCGCACGGCCGAAGCCAATTTCGCCGGCCAGCAACACCGGCGCTCGCAGAATCTGGTGCCCTCGGGCGCGGTCAGCCAGCAGGAAGCCGAGACCGACAATGCCCGGATGCTTTCGACCCGCGCCACCGTGGCGGGGACGCGCGCCCAAATGGCGGCTGCGCAGAACGACCTGGTCGGCGCCCAGGCGCAGTCGATCCGCGCTCAATCGACGATCGTCGCGGCGCGCGCCGAGGCCGACCGAATCCGCGCCCAGATCCGCGACTCCGTGCTCGTCGCGCCGATCCGCGGACGGGTCGAGAACCGTCTGGCCGAGGTCGGCGAGGTGCTCGCCGCCGGCGGCCGAGTCTTCTCGATCGTCGATCTTCGCGACGTCTACATGTACGTCTTCCTGCCCGAGCAGGTGACCGGACGGATCGCCAACGGCTCCGAAGCGCGCATCGTGCTCGACGCCGCGCCGCAATATCCGATCCGCGCCTTCGTCTCCTTCATCTCGCCGACCGCCCAATTCACCCCCAAGGCGGTCGAGACCGAGGAGGAGCGCCACAACCTCACCTTCCGGGTGAAGCTCCAGATCCCGCGCGACCGGCTGGCCCAATATGAGCAGCTCGTCAGGGTCGGCGCGCCGGCGATGGGCTACGTCCGCTTCGACAATAGTGCGCAATGGCCGGCCAACCTCCAGCCGCCTGCGCGCATCCCGCCGAACCTCTTCGCCCCCGCCGGTCGTCAAGGCGGACGGTGATGGCGACCGTCGCAGATGAATTCTGCGCGAGCGTCCGGAACATCACCCAGGTTTACGGTGAAACGATCGCGCTCGACGACATCAGCCTGGACATTCCCGGCGGCAAGATGATCGGCATGATCGGGCCGGACGGGGTGGGCAAATCCACCCTGCTCGGGATCCTCGCCGGGGTGCGCAAGCTGCAGAGCGGCGAGGCGATGTCGCTCGGCGGCAATATCGACGATCCGAAGTTCCGTACCGCAGTCGCGGCGCGGATCGCCTATCTGCCGCAGGGGCTTGGCAAGAACCTCTAC
>DASQJV010000368.1:0-4941 GCA_035630855.1 Allosphingosinicella sp.
CTCGAACACGACCCACTGGGTGCCTCGGTAGAGGCTTTCCTCGATGAACAAAGCGAGCCGCCGCACCGGCACATATTTCCATTCGCTCGCCAAAGCGTCGGACCCGACCAGGGTCCGGGCCCCCCAGGCGATCGGCCCGAAGGCCGGGAAGAGTCGAAGCGCGTTCAGCCCGAGCGGGTTCAGGACTCCGTTCTCGGCGTCGGTCAGCACATATTCGAGCTCGCGGACGCCGCGAACCACCGCCTCGGTCCCCGCCGGCGCCTTCCACACGCCGCGCGACGAGTCCGTCCGGGCGTAGAGGCCGGCGACCGCGCCCGAATTGGCGAAGGAGCGGAGCCGGTTGTCCTGAAGCGGATCGGCGAAGCGCGCCCGCGGGAAATAGGCGGCGGCGTTGCGATGCCGAAGCCCGCCGTTCGCCGTCAGCCAGGCCTGCGCTTCGGCGAGGGTGTCGATATCCGTCGGAAGGTCGAGAAGCGCGAACGAACGGCGAAGCTCGGCATAAGCGATCGCCGTCGCCTGGAGGGTCGGATCCGACTGGTTCGGGATGAGGAGGATGTTGAACAGGTCGACGTCCTCGAGCGCGTAGAGGCCGGTCTTGTTCGCCTGCGATCCGGCCAGGTCGGCCGGGCCGGGCGGGGATCCGTCCGAGCCGCCGACGGCGCCGCTTTGCGCCTGCGAGGTCGGACCGACGCCGAGCTGGTAGGCGCCGACGTTGGCGACCCCGCCGCCCGAAATGTCGATATTGGGACCCGTGGTCTTGAGGCCGGCCGCGAATTCGATCCGTCGCGAGGGATCGGCTCCGCCGGGTATGACGACGAGCGTCCCGTCGACGACCGATACCCGGGCTCCGGTATATTCGACGCCCGGGAGCTTGTTGAGCTCGGCCTGGAGCAGGCTTCCGAGGCCGGCGAGGTCGGTCGGCGCGGGCGCCGGCGCGGTCCACAGGTTGAGCGTCTGCTGGGTGGCGACCTTGACGTTGGCGGCATCGAACAGATCGACCTTGAACGGGTCCGCGGTGGCCGGGAACTTGGTGAAGTTGATCGCGGGATCCTGCCGTTTCCAGACCGTCCCGGTCTGGGCGGGACGAGCGCCCGCGGCGCCGCTGGTCTCGCGTCCGCCGTTGGCGAGGCCGAGCCTCAAAAGGGCGGCGGCGTTGCGTTCGCCGGCATTGGCGAAGACCACGCTCGAACGCTCGCCGTTGGTCACCGAGGTGGCGACCAGGACGTCCTGGGTTCCGTCCTTCACGCAGGTGAAGCCGGTGAAAGCCGGATTGGCGGGCTCGAGCTTGGCGACTTCGGTATCGATCAGCCCGGCGATGACCGCCAGCGTGAGCGGGTTCGGAGTGGCGCCGGCGGCCCAGAGATCGAATTCGTAGACCGCGCCGCCGTCGATCGAGATCGCGAGCCGGCGCGCGTCGTCGCCGAGCTTGGCGAGATCGGCGCCCGGGATGACCCCGCTCCTCGCCACGCCCTGGGCGAAGGGCGCCGTCGGCAGCCGCTCCAGCTCGACCATGTTCGAGGCGGAGTTGACGACGTTCACCGCATAATTGCTCGCGAAGCTGTTCATCGAGAGGTTGCGATGGACCTCGGTCCGGACCGCCTGGAGCTGGCCCGAACGCTCCTGGAATTCCTGCACGGTGAGGTTGAACAGGCTGGCCGGGTTGGTCGTGTCGTAATCGACCGAGAGACGCAGCGAATTCCCCCACAGACCTTCGCTCTTGGCGGTGGCGGTCAGCACCGCCGCGCCGCCTGGCCCGTTGAGCAGGTTGACCGCGGCCGAATCGGCATTGGCGGCGACCCGGACGATCCAGGCGACCGCGCCGCCGTTGAGGTAGAAATGCGACACGGCGTAGGAGAGGTCGCTGTCGAGCGACAGGCCGCCGAACTTGCGCTCGAAATCCGCGAAGCTGAAGATCTGGACCGGTGTGTCGACCGGCCCCTTGGCCGTGTAGCCGATAAAGGCCGCGACCGAAGTCGGCACGCCGGCGATGCTGCGCACGCCGCTCGGGACTTCTTCGATATAGACGCCGGGATAGGATACGTTGGTGGCCATGGCGTTCCCCCATTTGGGCAACAGTGAGGCAATCGCCGAAGAACAAGTCATCGGCGGGGCGAAACCCGGAATAGCTTACAAGTAACCTCGGGCCGTGAAGCGAAGCTCCACAGTCAAATCAATCACTTAGGCGCGAGCGCCACGATTCTTGACGACGACTTCCGGACACCGCACTAGCCCAGTGCGACTCTCGACCCTCGCCACGAACTTAGTAGACTGGCGCTATTCAAAGCGCTTGTCAATCGGGGGGCCTAGGCTATTGCGCCGAATGTATTATCCGATCCATATTTTGTGTAAGTTGCTTGAAAACTTACTTGATTTGACATTGCGGTGAATCAACGAGCCAGCCCGGAACCGCGCCGGGCTGGGCCTGACACCCTAGTGGAAATACCTGGTCCGGCGGGCAAGCATCGCGAGGCCGATCCGCCCGGCGGCGCGGGTCGGCATCGAATTCCTGTCGGGCGGCATATTCGAGCGGGATGCGGGCCTCGGTTTGGCTGATAAGGCGGTCCCCATGGCGGAGACACTGGTCCAGACCGACAGAGGCCCCGTGCGCGGGGTCGTGCTGGATGGAATCGTTCGCTTCCTGGGCATTCCCTACGCCGCCGCGCCGGTGGGAGCGCTGCGGTTCCGGCCGCCGGTCGCGCACGGGGGCTGGAGCGAAGTCCGCGACTCGTCGCAGCCGGGTCCGAGCGCCCCGCATTCGGTCAAGCCGTTCCCCGGTCTCGACGTCGAACCGCTGATCGGCTCCGGCTGGCGCAAGGGCGACGACTATCTGAACGTCAATGTCTGGGCGCCTGAGGGGGCCGCGATGAGCGGGTCCGGATCACAGGCCGAAGGCGCCGCCCCGCGGCCCCTTCGGCCTGTGATGGTCTGGGTCCATGGCGGCGGCTTCGTCCTCGGGAGCAATCAGGCGGCGATCCAGGACGGATCGGCCTTCGCCCGCTCGGGGATCGTCTGCATCGCGATCAACTACCGGATGGGCGTGGAAGGATTCCTGCCGATCCCGGGGATACCGACCAACCTGGGCCTTCGCGACATATTGTTCGCGCTCATATGGGTCCGGAAGAATGCGGCCGCGTTCGGCGGCGATCCCGCCAACGTCACCGTCTTCGGCGAATCGGCCGGAGCGATGGCGATCGCCGATCTGATGACGTCGCCGCTCGCCAGGGGGCTGTTCCGGCGCGCCATCGTCCAGAGCGGACACGGGGCGATGGTCCGGCCGATTCCGGTGGCGCAGCGCCTGGTCCGCAAGCTGGCGAAGATCCTCAAAGTGTCTCCCGACGAGGCGGGCTTCCGAAGCGCGAGCGCCGAAGCCTGCGTGGCGGCGGTGGAGAAGGTCTCCCTTCCGACGTCCCGGATCGACCTTCGCGACGACGAAGGGCGCGAGCCGGTCTTCGGGATCAGCCGCTTCGTCCCCGTCCATGGCGACGACGTCCTTCCGGAAAAGCCGCTCGACGCACTGGCGAAGGGGGCCGGGGCCGAGGTCGAGCTGCTGATCGGGACCAATGCCGAGGAGATGAACCTCTACCTCGTTCCGACCGGAGTGCGCGACAGGATCGGAAGCCTCCTCGCCTGGTACGTGCTCGGCCGTTCGCAGCCCGCCGCCCGGAAGGTGCTGAAGGCCTACGGGCTCGGCGTCAGGGGCAGGAAGCCGGGCCAGGCCTTGACGGATGCCATGAACGACCTCGTCTTCCGCTGGCCGGCCCGCCGCTTCGCCGAGGAGCATCGCGGCCCGACCCATTTCTACGAGTTCGACTGGCGCTCTCCCGCCTTCGGCGGCGAGCTCGGCGCCAGCCACGGCATGGAGCTGCCCTTCGTGTTCGACACACTGGCCTCCGTCACCGGGCAGGAGGGGCTGGCCGGCACCGACCCGCCCCAGGCGCTTGCGGGCCGGATCCACCGCCTCTGGGTCGGGTTTGCGATCGACGGGCGGCTGCCCTGGCCGGAATATGACCGCGAGACCCGGCAGGTCTACCGGCTAGGGAAGGGCGAGGCGGTGCACGAGCCCCCCATGCCTGCGGCCGAGTTTCTGCCCTGAGTGGGGCGATGCTTGCCCCGTTCGGGCTGAGCCTGTCGAAGCCCTTTTTTCTTTCGGGGATGAAGAGAAGGAAGGGCTTCGACAAGCTCAGCCCGAACGGATTTTCAATTGACGGGGTTTGGGCATGTATCTCGAGAAACTTCGCCTCGACGGCCGGGTCGCCTTCGTCACCGGGGGCGGGCAGGGGATCGGGGCGGCGGCGGCCGACGCCCTTCGCGAAGCCGGCGCCAAGGTGATCACCGGCGACCTCAGGGGCGCCGACATGGTCCTCAACGTCACCGATTCCGCGCGAGTCGCCGAAGTCGCCGACGAGATCGCCGCCCGCCACGGCCGGATCGACATCCTCGTCAACAATGCCGGAATCGCCCGAAGCGAGACTCCGGCCGAGGACGTCGCCGACGAGCATTGGCTCAACGTCCTCGACGTCAATCTGAACGGCAGCTTCTGGTGCGCCCGCGCCTTCGGCCGGCACATGCTGGCGGCCGGCAGGGGCGCGATCGTCAACGTCGGCTCGATGAGCGGGATCGTCGTCAACCGGCCTCAGCCGCAGAGCTATTACAACGCCTCCAAGGCGGCGGTGCACCAGCTCACCAGATCGCTCGCCGCCGAATGGGCGCCGCGCGGGGTTCGGGTGAACGCGGTCGCGCCGACCTACGTCAACACGCCGATCAACGCCTTCGCCGACCGCGAGGGCGAAATGTACCGGCGCTGGATCGACGGCACGCCGATGGGCCGACTCGGCGAAGCCGACGGCGGACCAGCTGGAACACGCCGAGCAGCAGCAGCACCCCGAGCACGACGCTGCCGAGCAGCCCCCACGGGATGACGAACAGGGTCTTGTCGGTGTC
>DASQJV010000369.1:0-3094 GCA_035630855.1 Allosphingosinicella sp.
TCCGTCGGATTGGCGTTGGTGCCCGATTCCGTCTCGACTTCGCCGGCAAGGCAATTGTCGCGCTCGGCGCCCTCAGGCAGCGTCGAGCAGGCCGGGGCGTCGTCCTCGGTCGTACCCTGGGCATAGGCCGGGGTCGCGACGGCGATGGACAGACCGATAAAAGTAAAAGAGCCGAGCGCGCTGGTGCCCAGCAGGCCAAATTTTCTCATCCCGAATCATCCCTCTTAATCAGCCGCGCTTGCTGCGCACGGCTTCTGAGGTAACGCAGAGACGATTCAGCCCCACGGCGCAAGGTTGCGGCGGCCCCCGTTCATCGAAAGTTCAGCGACTGTAACCGTTCTGCAACAGGCTTCGCCCGGGCCTTAAAGGCTTTGGGATGAGGCGCTTGCCGGAGAATAAGGACTCAGCGCTCGACGCAGAGCGCGATGCCCATGCCGCCGCCGATGCACAGGGTCGCGAGGCCTTTCTTCGCGTCGCGGCGGCCCATCTCGTAGAGGAGCGTGGTGAGCACCCTCGCGCCGCTCGCTCCGATCGGGTGGCCGATGGCGATCGCGCCGCCGTTGACGTTGACCTTGTCCGGGTCCCAGCCGAGCTCCTTGCCGACCGCCAGCGCCTGCGCCGCGAAGGCCTCGTTGGCCTCGATCAGGTCGAGGTCGGCGATCGTCCAGCCGGCTTTCTCCAGAGCCCGCTTCGAGGCGGGGACGGGGCCGATGCCCATGATCGACGGATCGACGCCCGCCGACGCCCAGCTGGCGACGCGGGCGAGGATCGGGGCTCCGCGCCGCTCCGCCTCCGCCCGGCTCATCAGCACGAGGGCGGCGGCGCCGTCGTTGAGGCCCGACGCGTTGGCGGCGGTCACCGTTCCGTCCTTCTTGAAGGCGGGGCGGAGGCCGGAGACTCCGTCGATCGTCGCTCCGGCGCGGATATATTCGTCCTCGTCGACCACCGTCTCGCCCTTGCGGGTCTTGACCGTGACCGGAGCGATCTCGTCCTTGAAGCGGCCCTCGGCGCGGGCGGCCTCGGCCTTGTTCTGGCTGGCGACGGCGAAGCTGTCCTGGTCGCCCCGGGTGACCTGGTATTGCTCGGCCAGATTCTCGGCGGTGATGCCCATGTGATAGCCGTTGAAGACGTCGGTCAGCCCGTCCTTGATCATCGTGTCGGCGAGGCTGAGGTCGCCCATCTTGGTGCCGCCGCGGACGTGCTGGGCGTGGGCGGAAAGGCTCATGCTCTCCTGGCCGCCGGCGACGACGATGGTCGCGTCGCCGGTCTGGATCGCCTGGCTGGCGAGGGCGACGGCGCGAAGCCCGGAGCCGCAGACCTGGTTGACTCCCCAGGCCGGCACCTCCCTGGGGACCCCCGCCGCCATCGACGCCTGCCGGGCCGGATTCTGGCCCTGCGCCGCCGTCAGCACCTGGCCGAGGATGACCTCGCTCACGTCCTCCGGAGCGACGCCCGCCTGCTCCAGCGCCGCGGCGATCGCGGTTCGCCCCAGCTCATGCGCCGGAGTCGAGGCGAAGGCGCCGAGGAACGAGCCCACGGGCGTGCGCTTGGCGGCGGTGATGACGACGTCGGTGGGAGAAGGCATTCGGGAGCTCCTTGAAGTGCGCTACGTTCGCCCTGAGCTTGTCGAAGGGCTCTCCTTCTTGCTCGGAGCAGGAAGGAAGGGGCTTCGACAAGCTCAGCCCGAACGGGAGGTGTACGGTTGCCGGAGCCCCTAGCACCGCGCCGCATTGCGGGAAAGCCAGCCCGCGAGCGGCTCCCACAACGCCTCTTTCGCCCGGCCGCCGACGACCATCCCGACATGGCCCTGAGCCAGCTCGAGCCGCTCGCCCGCGCCGGTCGCGCTGGCGGCGGGAACGATCCGGTCCGAGGTCGAGACGATGTCGAGGAAGGGGCAGGGGAGGGCGCCGGGATCGGCGAGCCGCCATTCGCCGCGCCCGGTGGAGTCGCGCCCGAAAAGGTCCTCGAACAATTCGCGCGCCGCAGCGTGCGGGAGCGGCGGCCCGTCATTGGCCCAATCCTCGAGGGTCACGAAGGCCCGCGCCTGCGGGCTCCCCTCCGCCATCTCCGCGAAGGCCTCGAACTTGGCCACCGTCCGCGCCGGGTCGAGGCTCCAGAAGGCGCTCTGGAGGATCTCCATCGGCAGGCAGCCGAGCGCCCGCGACGCCGCCGCCGAGCCCTGCCACAACCGGGCCAGGGTCGCCCGGGCTTCGTCGGGAAAGCCCGAGAAGCGCCAGGGCGCGGCGATCGCCGCCACCGCCGGGGCCCCGCTCGGAGCGGCCGCCGCGAGCGCCATCGTCCCGCCCAGGCAATAGCCCACCAGGGCCGGGCTCTCCCCCAGGTCGGCAATCAGGGGCAGCAGGATCTCGTCGACATGGCCGGCGACCGACAGCGACGCGCGTGCCTCGACCTCCCAGCCCCAGTCGAGCAGGAGCGGCCTCACCGGCCCGTCGGCGGCCAGCCATCTCAGCAGCGAGCGTTCCGGAAGATCGAGGATCGAGGGCGGGTTGATCAGCGAGGGAACGAACAGGACGGGCGGACCCGATCCCCCGTAATCGCGAACCCTCGCTCCGAGCCTCTCCGCAACCGCCGCCGGCGGTGCCGCCGGCGCCGCGCGGGGCGCTTCCTGGTAGCGCCTGAGCCCGGCCAGCGCTCTCGCCAGCCGCTCCGGCTCGCCCTCCGTCTCGCGGCGCAGCATGGCGAGGAACAGAGGCAAGGGCCGAGGTCTGTGTTGCGGCGCGTCAAGCTTCGGTGCTAGAGCAGAGCCCTCGTGTGAGGGATCATCCATGGCGGCCTCGGGATCCGGCGACGACGTCGTCATCATCAAGAAATACGCGAACCGGCGGCTCTATGACACCGAAAGCTCGTCCTACATAACCCTCGAGCGACTCGCCGAGATGGTCCGGCAGAAACGCGAGTTCAAAGTCGTCGATGCCCGATCGGGCGAGGACATCACCCACAACGTCCTCACCCAGATCATCATGGACGAGGAGAGCCGCGGCCAGACCCTGCTTCCGGTCAGCTTCCTCCGCCAGCTGATCGGCCTCTACGGCGGCGGCCAGATGCAGTCGATGCTTCCGCAATATCTGGAAGC
>DASQJV010000370.1:0-15300 GCA_035630855.1 Allosphingosinicella sp.
AGTCTCCTGTGATCGTCATCCCGGACTTGATCCGGGATCCATGAACACGGCCGGTGGATGATTTTCGCACTCCGGCGTTCATGGATTCCGGCTTTCGCCGGAATGACGAAGATGCCGTCCGGACATGATGGCCCCTCACCCGTCGGCGACCAGCTCCGCGACGACCGCGGCGGCGTCGACTCCGAGGACTCGCGCGATGACGATGAACTCCGACACTTCCAGCCGCCGTTCGCCGCGCTCGTAATTGGAGACGAAGGATTGCGGCCGGCCGAGCCGGTCGGCGAGGTCGGCCTGGCGGAGGCCGCGCGCGCGGCGGGCCTCGAGCAGCCGCCGGCGCAGCCGGTCGGCGGGGCGTTCCAGCCCTTTCGCCGGTGGTGGAGCTTCCGCCTGCTCAACGCCGCCGCCGCCAAGGCGGACGAGCTCGTCCGCCAGCCGTTCGAGCTCGGCGCCGAGCCGCGCCAGGCTTGTCTGTTCCCTGCTTCCCACGCTCTCACTTCCCCACGTTAAGCGAAATCCACCGAGATGGACTAATTGCTTTGCGATGGGTTGTCGAGGGCCGCTGTCGCGCGAAGCGGAACGTTGCGGCGCCCGCTCCGCCGATGTAGCGGTTCCGCCATGGCAACCCTCGCTCCCGACCTCGCCCGATATTCCCGAGTCGCCATCTGGCTGCACTGGATCATCGCCGCCCTGATCGCGCTCAACCTGCTGCTCGGTTTCTTCCACGAGGATTTCGAGAAGCCGGTCCGCGCCGCGATGATGAACGTCCACAAATCGACCGGATTCGCGATCCTCGTCCTGACCCTGGCGCGGATCGCCTGGCGGCTCGGCCATCGTCCCCCGCCCTTCGACCCGGTGCTCAGGCCCTGGGAGGTCTCGCTGGCCCGGCTGATCCACGGCCTGTTCTACGTCTTCCTGATCCTGATGCCGGTCTCGGGCTGGCTGGTCGTCTCGTCCGGCGGACGGCCGGTTACCGGCTTCTTCGGCCTGTTCGACATCGGCCCGCTCCCGGTCTCGCGGGCGGAGGACACGCACGAGCTGCTCGAGGAGGTGCACGAATGGCTCGCTTATGCCGGGCTGGGCCTGATAGCCCTCCATGTCGCCGGGGCCCTGAAGCATCATCTCGGCGGCCACCGCCACCTCATCGAAAGGATGGCGCCATGGGCCTGGAGGGGCGAGCGGCCTTGAAACCTTCCAAAGCTTTCATACATTTAACCTGACGCGCCGCCGTATTTCCCCCTTTGCGTCGGCGTGTTGCGCCCTTCGGGGCGCTCCTCCCTGAACCTGGCCACCCCGCAGCTTATGCGGGGTGGTCTTTTCTTTTGGGGCTCGCCCGGTCTCAGTCCTCTGAGACTGGAAAGCCGGTGGCGGTTCCGGCATCCCTGACCCGCCGGCCGTGGGCCTCGGTGGCGCCGTCGAACAGCCGGTCGGACGTCTCCAGGGCGGCCTCGGGAGTCAGCAGCACTTCGACTCCGTCGGGGCCCTCGACCGCGACGTTGCCGTCCTCCACCGTCACCTCGCTGGGCGTGTCGTAAACTTTTCCCATCCCGCTATATCGTCTCGGACGTACCGGCGGTTCCCTCGTTCACCCGGACGGGCCGCTCGCGGCCGGGGCTTAAAGGCTCGGCGGCTTCTCGACGCAGGCGGCGAAAAGCCGGGCCATGGCGGCGCTGCCGGCGATCGGGAAGGCGCGGACTCGCTTGCCGGCCCGACGTATCTCGAGGGTCCGGCCGCGGGCGAGGGCGGCGATGAACGCCTTCTGGCCTATGCCGAGCCGGTAGCTCGGCCCGGGCTTGCCGTCGAAATCCTCGATCATGGTCGAATGCATCGCGCGCGGGATCGCCCGGCCGTCGATCCTCACCTCCAGATCGTGGAAGCGCTCCGCCGCCGACTCGTCGTCGAGGTCGAGCGGGGCGAGCCCGGGCGCCCAGAGGATGAGGCTGTCGCTATGGTCGTCCCATTTGGCGAGGCGCATGCTCAGTCGCTCGCCGCCGGGGAGCTCGCGGATCGCCATGCAATAATTGCCGGCCTCGCCATAATACCAGCCGTTGGCGAGGCGCCGGGGAGTCTCGACGGGCGCGCGCGCCGCCGCCGGAGCGGCGATCGGCGCCGCGAGCGCGAGCATGGCGAGGGCGGCCCGGAGCCTCATTCCGCGGCGATCGCCTCGGGCGGGTCGAGCGCGGCGGCGGCGAGAGCGGCGGCGATGGCGGCGATGAGCCGGGCGACTCGGTCGAAGCCGGGCCCGGTGGTGCGCAGGTCGGGGGCGAGATAGAGGGAGCGGTCGAGCTCGAGCTGAAGCGCGTGGATGCCGCGGGCCGGGCGCCCGTGCCGCTCGGTGATGTGGCCGCCGGCGTAAGGCGCGTTGCGGGCGACCCTGAAGCCGGCGGCGACGGCCGCCCGCTCCGCCGCCGCGACCAGGGTCTCGGCCATGCTTCCGCCGTGACGGTCGCCGAGGATGACGGGCGCCTCGGCCCCGCCTGCGCGCGGCGGCATGGAATGGCAGTCGAGCAGGATGGCGATCCCGAAGCGGGCCCTGGCGGCCTTCAGCTCCGATTCCAGCGCCGCATGATAGGGGCGGTGGATGAGCTCGACCCGGCGGGCGACCTCGGCCGCGGCGATCCGCTGCCGCCAGATCGCGCCCGAGCCGGCGATCCGCGCCGGGATGAGGCCGAGGCCGCCGCGGGTGCGAGGCGATTCCACCGTCGAATCGGCCGCCGGGCGCGGAAGCACCATGGCCGGGTCGAGCTCGCGCTCGTCGCGGTTGAGATCGATCTCGGCTCGGGGGGCGTCCGCGATCAGGGCGGCCGCCCCGCCCTCCACCGCGCGCCAGACGAGCCGGTCGACGAGCCGGTCCTCGAGGCTTTCGAGCCGGGCCCGCGAGAGCCGGGCGGAAGCGAGCAGGCCCTCCGAATAAGAGCGGCCGGCATGAGGCACTGAAACGACCACCGGGGAGTCCGGTTTCTCGGGCCCGAGGCGGCGGAAAGGGGGCGGGGAGTCGCGCATTTGCATTCGCAAGGTAAGTAGTCCGGTTTTGGCACGCAATCGTCTTCCGCCCTCCGCCCGGCGCCCGGGGACGCGCTCGCGCTGGAAAAGCGCTCCGCCTTCGGGCATAGAAAGGCCCTGAGGGCGCGCATCGGGCGCGGCCGGGACAAGGGCATCCATGGTCAGGATCCTGCTTGCGGAGGACGATTCCTCGATGCGGTCCTATCTCGGCCGGGCGCTCGAGCGCGCCGGCTACGAGGTGGTCCCGGTCGACCGCGGCACCACCGCTTTGCCGCTGCTCGAGGCCGAGAGCTTCGACCTCCTGCTGACCGACATCGTCATGCCCGAGATGGACGGGATCGAGCTCGCCCAGAAGGCGGCGGTGATCGCGCCCGAGATGCGGGTGATGTTCATCACCGGATTCGCCGCGGTGGCGCTGAAGGCCGGCAAGGCGGCGCCGAGCGCCAAGGTGCTCTCCAAGCCCTTCCACCTGCGCGACCTCGTCGCCGAGGTCGACCGCCTGTTCCAGAGCGAGGACCAGCACGGGCGGCTTTAGGCATTGTCGCCTGGAGCACTGGCGCCCCGGCGCCGTCCCGTGGAGCTTGCCGCTGAAGATGAGGTTCCAAAAATCAAAGGCTTAGGAATTGGTGCCAGGCACCAATTCTTTGCGATGGAGCGCTGTGGCGACATCGCAGGGGTCGCAAGGCCAATCCTATCAGAGGCTTAGGAATTGGTGCCTGGCACCGATTTTGGGGTGGCACCGATTCTGGGGACGGCGTGGCCCATCCGCCCTGCTTCGCACGGCTCCCACTCCCGGACAGATGCCGGGGAGGCGTTGGAAGCGAGGCCGTTGCATGGCCTCCCGGTCTGTGGGAGGCTGCCGAGGGCGGCGCGGGGGTTTCATGAACGGCGAGGCTGCAACCGGCGAACCCGCTGTCGAACCCGCGGACAAGGAGGGCGGGATTCGCTGGCGCAGCATCGCGCTGGAGCTGGCGACGATCATCGCCGGAGTGCTCATCGCGCTCGCGGCCGACCGGCTGGTGCGCGATTTCGACGACCGGCAGGACGCGGCCGAGGCGCGCGCCAATCTGCGGGTCGAGATCGGGACGAACCTCGGGAAGATGCAGTCCCGCCTGGACGCCCAGGCCTGCGTTCTGCGCCGGCTCGACGAGATCGCCGCCTATCTCTCCTCCGCGCGCGACGGCCGGCGCCCGCCCCGGCTCAGCTGGATCGGGCGGCCCCATACCTGGACCATGCAGGACGCGCGCTGGCAGGCCGCGGCCAGCGCCGGTCGCGCCTCCTTGCTGTCGCGCGACGAGCAGGCGCAATTCGCCTTCGTCTATGCCGGGACCCGGGAATTCGCCCGACTCGAGGAAGAGGAGCAGGACGCCTGGGCGCAGCTTCGGGCGCTCTCCGAGCTGAGCAAAATCTCCGACGTCCAGGACGCCTCCCTGGTCGCGGCGCTCCAGCAGGCGCGATATGCGGCCTGGCTGCTCTCGGTCAGCGGCGGCCAGACGAGGGATGCCGCCGCCCGCCTGGGCGCCAGGCCGATCCTCAACGAGCTGCGCGGGCCGCAGAGCGTGTGCCTCGCCAGCGCGACCCCGTTCGACGAGGCGCTCCGCCGCCTCGGCCCCGGACGCGTGGCCGAGCCGAGATGAAAGCCGGGACGGCGCTCAAGGAACAGTGACGGTCTCCGCCCCAACGGGTTGCGCCGCATCCGAGGGCTCGCTACATGCGCCCCCCAGTGGGCGTGTAGCTCAGTGGTAGAGCACTGTGTTGACATCGCAGGGGTCGCAAGTTCAATCCTTGCCACGCCCACCATCAAAGCCCCGGGAATCCACGGATTTCCGGGGCTTTTTGATTCTGGACCAAGCCCCGCCTCTAGTCCTCGATCGCCTCGATCGCCTCGATCGCCTCGATCCCGAGCACCTCGAGCGCTTCGGCGCGCCCGGCGAAATCGACGAGGTCGCCGGGGCAGGCGCCGATCAGGGCCCGGGCGAGCGGCGCCGAGAAGGAGATGCGGCCGGCGGCGGGATCGGATTCGTCGTCGCCGACGATCTCGATCCGGCGGACCGCGCCGTCCTGGCGGAAATCGACCCGGCAGCCGAAGCCGACCTCGTCGGCCGGCGGCGGCGGGACGAGCTGGGCGGTGGCCTGGCGCGTGTGCCAGTAGCGCAGCGCGCGCTTCAGCTCCGCCAGCCTCGACTCGTCCGGTTCGGCGACGACCGCGGCCTCGAGCTCGGCGACCCTGGCCTCGATCCGCGCCAGGCCGCGGGCGGTGACGAGATTGGGGCCGACCGGGATCGGAAGCTCGAACCTCGGCTCCTTATGCTCCTCATCGCTCTCGCGGCGGAAGGCGACGCTCACGGCTCATCTCCGTCATGGCTGCAGGCCGTTTTCGGCCGGTTCGTTGCGCTTGTCTATGGATCGGTCCAAGGCGCGGCCATGATCCCGCGCGTGCTCCTCGATACGGCTCCCGTTCCGGGCGGCGGCGGCGAGCTTCGGCTGATCCGGCGCGGCGACGATTTCTGGATCATGCTCGGCGCCAACGCGCTGATGAGCACCCGGCTGCGCGGATCGGAGGAAGCGCTCGCGACCCTCGCCGTGGAGCGGATCGCGGGCCGGCCCGGTCCGGCCCTGCTGATCGGCGGCCTCGGCATGGGCTTCACCCTGAGGGCGGCGCTCGGAGCGCTCGGGCGGGAGGCGAGGGTCGAGGTGTCCGAGCTGGTGCCGGCGATCGTCGAATGGGCGAGGGGGCCGATGGCGCACGTCCATGGCGGAAGCCTCGACGATCCCCGGGTGCGGATCATCGAGAGCGATGTCGGCGACCTCATCGCCGCCGCCCGATCGCGCTACGACGCCATCCTGCTCGACGTCGACAACGGCCCCGACGCGCTCAGCCGCGACTCCAACGACCGGCTCTACGACCTCGACGGCCTGCTCCGCGCCAAGGCGGCGCTGAAGCCGGGCGGCCTGCTCGCCATCTGGTCGGCGGCGTCCGATCCGGCTTTCACCCGCAGGCTCGGCAAGGCCGGCTTCCGGGTCGAGGAAGTGACGGTCCGGGCCCATGCCGGCCGCAAGGGGGCCAAGCACATGATCTGGCTGGCCTCCACCCGTTCGTCCTGAGCCTGTCGAAGGACTTCCTTCCTGCGTCGCAGGAGGAAGTGAAGGGCTTCGACAGGCTCAGCCCGAACGGAGGCTGCATCAAGCTCTCGACCTCCTGCGTCAGGGCCTCACCAGATCCTGACCCTCTCCTCCGGCGCCAGATATTGCTTGTCGCCGGGCTTCACGCCGAACGCCTCGTACCAGGCGTCGATGTTGCGAAGCGGCGCGACCGCCCGGATCATCCCCGGCGAATGCGAATCGCCGACCAGCTGCTGGCGCAGCGCCTCGTCGCGGAACAGGGTGCGCCAGACCTGGCCCCAGCCGAGGAAGACGCGCTGGTCGCCGGTGAAGCCGTCGATCACCGGCGCCGGCTTGCCGCCGAGCGAGGTGCGATAGGCCTCGAGGCCGAGGGTTATCCCGCCGAGGTCGCCGATATTCTCGCCCATCGAGGCGCGGCCGTTGATGTGCACGCCGGGCAGATTGGGGAAGACATAGGCTTCGTACTGGGCGCCGAGCTTGGCCGCCTGGGCCTCGAACTTGGCGGCGTCCTCGGGGGTCCACCAGTCGCGCAGCACTCCGGCATAATCCGACTTTCGGCCCTGGTCGTCGAAGCCGTGGACGATCTCGTGGCCGATGACGCCGCCGATCCCGCCGTAATTGACCGCCGGGTCGGCGTCCGGATCGAAGAAGGGCGGCTGGAGGATGGCGGCGGGGAAGACGATCTCGTTCTTGACGCTGTTGTAATAAGCGTTGACCGTCTGCGGGGTCATTCCCCACTCGGCCTCGTCGACCGGCTGGTCGATCCGGTTGCGGCGGAAATCCCATTCGAACCGGGCGGCGCGCTCGGCATTGCCGACGAGGTCGCCGGGGATCACCTCGAGCCCCGAATAGTCGCGCCATTTCGACGGATAGCCGATCTTGACGTTGAAGCCCTCGAGCTTCTTCAGCGCCTCCGCTTTGGTCGCCGGCCCCATCCACTGCAGGCCCTGGATCCGGCTCCCCATCGCGGTCCGCAAATTGGCGACGAGGGCGTCCATCTTCGCCTTGGAATCGGGCGGGAAATAGAGCCGGACATAGTCGCGGCCGATCGCCTCGCCGATCGCGTTCTCGGCGAAGGTCACGCCCCGCTTCCACCTCTCGCGCTGCTGCGGCTGGCCGTTGAGGAACTTCGAGCGGAACTCGAAGCCGGCGTCGGCGAAGCGCTTCGACAGCAAGGGCGCCATCTCGTCGGTCATGTGGAAGGCCTGCCAGGCCTTCAGCGTCTGGAGGTCGGCCTCGGCGAAGATTCGGGCGACCTTGGGGAAGGCGGTGTTCTGGGCGACGATCGCCCGCTCCGCCCGCGACACTCCGGCCGCTTCGAGGAAGGTCGCCCAGGGGAAGCCCGGCGCCTGCGCCTCGAGATCGGCGCGGGTCATGAGGTTGTAGGTCTTGTCGCGGTTGCGGCTCTCGGCGCGGGTCCAGTGCGCCTCGGCGACTTTCGTCTCGAGCGCCATCACCTCGCGCGCCGAATTAGCGGCATCGGGCCAGCCCGCCATCTCCAGCATCTGCCGGACGTACGCGACGTATCGGTCGCGCTGCGGCTTGAACTTGGCGTCGATATAGAAATCGCGGTCGCCGAGGCCGAGGCCCGACTGGCGAAGGTAGAGGGCGTAGACGTCGGGCCGCTTGGCGTCGTCGCTCACCCCGGGACCGAAGAAGCTCGAGCCGAAGCCGCCCAGCGCCCGGCCCATCAGCCGGGCGACGTCGTCCTTGCTCTTCGCCTGGTAGACGGGGACCAGCCGGGCGAGCAGCGGGATGGCGTCGGCGCGCTCGGCCGCGGCCTCGTCCATGAAGCCCAGATAGAGCGCCGCCGCCTTGCCCTCGTCGCCCGGGGCGCCGAGCCGGTAGCTCTCGACCAGCTTCCTCAGCCGGGCCTCCGAGAGGTCGCGCAGAACCGCGAAGGCGCCGTAGGAGGATCGGTCGGCGGGGATATTGGTGTTCCTAGCCCAGGTGCCGTTGACGAAGGCGTAATAATCGTCGCCGGGCTTCACCGAGCGGTCCATCCCGGCCGTGTCGAAGCCCCAGCTGCCGTAGCGGGTCGCCTCGACGGTCGCTCCGCCGCCCTCCTGGAGGGCGAGCAAGGATTCCATCGTGCAGGCCTCGTCGAGGCAGTCGCGCGATTGCGCCGCGGCCGGAACGGCGGCGAGGGCGAGGACGGATGCTGCGAAAGCGAGTCGCTTCATGGGCACGCGGATCTCCGAATTCTTTGAGATATTAGACACTTGGATGCGGAGCGCAGCAGATAGCGCTTCGCGCAGGAGATCGCAAATCGGGCGCCCGGATTTCAGCGGAAGTTTCGGAAGTTTCAGCTTCCATAGAAGCCGGAAAATCAGGCCGAAACTTTCGCTCCAGAACCTTCCGGCTTCGCTTTCCCGCGGCGATGGCAAGATTTCGGGCATCTTAGGAACATAAGACGAACATCGATTTGATTCAAGAGCCCCGGAAGGGGCCTGGCCCGGTCCGGCGAGCGGCTCGGCCTCCCGCCCGCGACGGAAATTGGTGCCAGGCACCAATTTCCATATTAGTCTCCGGCGCTGGAGTGGAGGGCCTGTCGTGCCGAAGTCGATCCTTGTCATGGCGCCGCTGGCGGCGCTGATATGCTCGAGCGTCGCGCCGGCGCGGGAGAAGGCGACCCAGGTCGCCCACACGCCGTGGCTCGGGATCCGGATCGTCCAGGACGGCAGGCCGGTCCGGCTGGTCAGGACCGACCTCCGCACCACCGAGGCGAGGCTGGCGCCGCGGCCGTTCCGGATCCTGTTCCCGAAGCGCCGCGCGGGCGTCGCCTACCAGCTCTGCGCCTGGACGGGGATATCGATCTTCCGCGAGCTGAAGCCGCGGGTCGTGCCCGGAGACCCCAATGCCGGCGGCGAGCATCCCTGCTTCCTGCCCGGAACCGGGATGGCGGACACCGAGGCGGGATCGGGCATGCTGATGATGAACCCGGGCGGGAACAATTATTTGATCGACCTCAGGCTCGGGCCCGACCCGGAGCGGCCGTCGGTTTATTATTCGTCGTTGTGGACGAGGGCCGGCGGCCAGGTCCCGATCGCGACGGCGCGGCGGCCGATCTACGTCGTGGCGTTCCACGATTCCGACGGCGACGGCTATGTCGGCAATTCCGAATATGATCATCTGGTGCTGAGGTTCCGGTGAGAACCGTCATCCCGGACTTGATCCGGGATCCATAAACACGGACGGTGGGAGCTTCGCAGGGCGGTGTTCATGGATTCCGGCCTTCGCCGGAATGACGGTTAGTAGACGATCCTCACTTCCGCCGCCGCCCGCACCGCGAGGGTCCGCGCTTCCTCCGCCGTCGCGCCCGTCGCCAGCGCCACGCCCATCCGGCGGTAGGGCCTCGTCGCCGGCTTGCCGAAGAGGCGCAGGTCGACCTCCGCGCCTTCGCTTCCCAAAGCCAGCGCCTCGGCGACGCCCTCGTAGCGGAAGCTGTCCGAGTCGCGATCGGCCAGGATCACCGCGCTCGCGGCGCCGGGAGCCGTCAGGCCGATATGCGGGATCGGCAGGCCCATTATGGCCCGCGCGTGGAGGTCGAATTCGGAGAGGTTCTGGGAGACGAGGGTGACCATGCCGGTGTCGTGCGGGCGGGGCGAGAGCTCGGAGAAGACGACCTCGTCGCCGGCGACGAAGAACTCGACCCCGAACAGGCCGTGGCCGCCGAGGTCGTCGACCAATTTTCGGGCCATGGCCTGGGCGTCGCGGAGGGCGGCCTCGGACATCGGCGTCGGCTGCCAGCTCTCGCGATAGTCGCCGCGCTCCTGGCGGTGGCCGACGGGCGGGCAGAAAAGCACCCCGTCGCGGGTCCGGACGGTGAGCAGGGTGATCTCATAGTCGAAGCGGATGAACTGCTCGACGATCACCCGGGCCCGGTCGCCGCGCATGTTGGCGACGGCATAGTCCCAGGCGGCCTCCAGCTCGCCGGCGGCCTCGACAATGCGCTGGCCCTTGCCGGACGAGGACATGACCGGCTTGACGACGCAGGGGAAACCGGTGTGGGCGGCGGCCGCTTCGGCCTCCTCGAGGCTTTCGGCGAAGCGGTAGCGCGAGGTCCTGAGGCCGAGCGTCGAGGCGGCGAGCTCGCGGATCGAATCGCGGTTCATCGTCATCATCGTCGCCCGAGCCGAGGGCACGATATGAATCCCCTCCGCCTCGAGCTCGGCGAGGATCTCGGTCCGGATCGCCTCGATCTCGGGGACGACATGGTCGGGGCGATGGCGCTCGATCGCCTCGCGCAGCCTTTGGCCGTCGAGCATCGAAAAGACCTCCGATTCGTCCGCGACCTGCATGGCCGGAGCTCCGGCGTAGGAATCGCAGGCGACCACCCGGGCGCCGAGACGCTTGGCGGAGATGGCGAACTCCTTGCCGAGCTCGCCCGAGCCGAGCAGCAGGATCTTCGCGGTGAAGCTCATGGTGCGTATCCTCTCGCGACAGGGGACAGGTCCGAGAGCCCCGTCATCCCGGACTTGATCCGGGATCCATGAACATTGCGGTATCAGGTTCCGACCGGCCGCGTTCATGGATTCCGGCTTTCGCCGGAATGACGATGGGCGCAATCACGACGCGCCGCCGAGGCGGGTGCGGCAGGCGGCTTCGGCCTCGGGGCCGGAGGCGGTCAGCTCGACATGCTGGACGTCGAACTCGGCCTTGCCCTCCGGCATGTAGCTTATCACCCGCTCGACCCCGCCTTCGGTGACGCGGTAGGCGAGCTCGACCGAGGCGTCGCCTATCTTGCCCGACTCGCGGCGGACGAGCTGCATCCCGTCGCGAAGGCCCGCCGCATAGGCCGGCCCCTCGCGGTCGACCCCGGCGATGACGCCGTTGGCGCGCCGCGTCGCGTCGGCATCGTAGCCGCGGGTGAAGGCCTTGCGGCGCTCGGTCACCAGCCGGGCGCAGTCGCCGAGCAGGCCTTCGGGAAGGAGCAGGGTCTCGCCGCGGCGGGCATAGCGCTCGAGATCGGGGTCGATGTCGATCCCGGTCTCTTCGCTCAGGGTCTTGCGGAACAAGGCGACGGCGAGCTCCGGGCTGCCCTCGGCGGCCCGGCGCTGGGTGCGGAGCACGGTCTCGAGGCTCTGCCTGCCCGAGGAGCGGGCGGCGATCTCCGAATCGAGCTTGGCGGCGAGGAGGTGGCCGCGGTCGTAGCTGACCTGCTGGACGGCGCTGTCGGTCCAGAAGCGGCGGGCGATCTCGGCGGCGTCGGCGGTCCTGGCCGGCGACTGGGCGTAGCGGAGCAGGGTGTCGTTCTTGTCCGCGGCCCATTCGGCCAGGGTCCAGATGCCGGAACGCAGGAGCACCTTGGCGGCGAGATAGTCGTTGAAGCCCTCGCTGAACCAATAATCCCTCGCCTCGTCCTCCTCCGGCATTCCGCCGAGCGCGATCGGGATCCAGGAGTGCATGTTCTCATGGGCGAGGAAGCGAACCGCCTGCTTGAGCTCGAACGCGCTGGTCGAGGCGATCGAGAAGGCGTCGGTGCGGCCGGTGCCGTGGTAGGACAGGCCGGAGGGAAGCTCGCCCAGCGGCGCCATGGCGACCAGATAGGGGGAGCTGGAGTCCCCCCAGAAGGCGTCCTCCGCGGCGAGGATCGGAGTCACCGTGTCGGCGAGCTGGTCGGCGGTGAACTGCCATTCGCCGAGCAGGGCGACCCGCAGGGGAGCGCCGCGCAGGTCGCGGCGGACGACCTTCAGCCCGGCGCCGCCGATGGCGACGCTGTTGATCAAATTGGCGACGCTGGTCGGCTTGCCGCCGAGATGGTCGAGGTCTGAGGCGACCGTCCAGCCTTTGGGGAGCTTGCCCCACCGGAATTTCGCCGGCCGCTCCTGGCCGCCGCCCGGGGCGGCGAAGACGCTTTCGCCATGGACGAAGAACCAGTCCGGGCGGACCATCGGCCGCGCCTTCTCGTAATTGAAGCCGGGATCCTCCGAATAAGCCGAGACGATCCGGTAGCGCAGGGTCAGCCGGGCGCCGGGGCGGTGGCGGGCGACGGGCCTGTCGTAGGTGCCGCCGAGGCTTTTGGCGCCGCGCACCTCGAGCCCCGTGGAGTGGCGCCAGAGCTCGGTCGAGCCGGCCCAGACGCTCGGCAGGTAGAGCTCGGTCTCGCCGTCCGGATCGCCGCGAAGGCGCATCCGGACTTCCAGAGCGCGGCTTCCGTCCTCCTGCAGGACCGGGGTGAGCCGGTAGGAGACGGGCTTCTGTTCGGGCGGCTTGGCGGCGGTGAGGAGGAAGGCGGCGGCGAGGAGGGGGACAGCGGCAGGTTTCAAGGACGAGCTCCCGAGATTCGGGAGGGAGTATAAGGGGGGATAGAAATAATTCCTCCCCGCGATTTCGCGGGGAGGGGGACCGCGCGAAGCGCGGTGAAGGGGTTCTTCGGAGTCTGAAAGGCCCCTCCACCATGCTTCGCATGGTTCCCCTCCCCTGCAAACGCAGGGGAGGATTTAAAGGGGGAAATATTCCCCCAGCCGTTCCAGAGTCTCCCCGACGCTGCGGTGGTGGATGAAGATTCCGCCGACCTCCTCCCAGAGAGGGGCGTGCCTGATCTGGTCGTCGACGAGGACGTCGCCGGCCCGGGCGTGCTTGCGCTTGTCGCGGGCGAGGGTGGTGATGATCCGGGTCCCGGGGAAATGCTTCGCGGCCCAGCGCACCTTCTGCTCCGCCGCCCAATTGCCCCTGGGAAGGCCGGTGAGAATGATCGGATCGAGGTGCCTCACCGCCTCGAACAGCTCGGTCGCGCCGTCGAGGAGGGGCAGGCCGAAATAGAAATCGGGCGCCCTCGCCAGCTTCGCCCAGAAGCGGCCGATGCCGTGGCGCTTCTCATAGGCCCTGGCGTCCATGCCGAGCGCCGCGGCGGCGCCGGAGTCGAAATCGGCGAGCACTCCGTCGCAGTCGAGATAGAGCTGCCGGCTCACGAGCCCCGGGGCCAGCGTTCCGGCCTGAGCTTCACCGGCATCGGCAGGTCGAAGGCCGTCCAGTCGCGGGCGGCGAGGACGTCGTTCGATTCCTTCGCCTCCCGGCCGGGCCCGAGCGACCGGGTGATATGGTAGGTGCTTCCGTCCGGCCGGTCGGTGGTTCCGCCGATCGCGACCACCATCGCCTCGACCCCGCGGCCGTCGTCGGCCCGGCCGACGATCTCGCCGAGAGTCTCTTCGGGAAGCGCGGCCGCCGCCGCCGCCCCGATCCGGAGGGTGACATGGTCGGCGTCGACCTCGCCGTAACGGGGCGGGAATTGCTGGAGCAGCTCCTTCCTCTGCCCGCGGTCGAGCTTCCAGCCGATGACGCTGTCGCCGTCGCCGTCGCCGGCTCGCTCGTGCGCGTGCTGGGCCGAAAGTGCCATGACCCCGTCAAAGCGCAAGGCGCGGAGCGGGTTCCCGGCTGGAGCGTTCAGCCGGGCGAAGGAGAGAGATCATGGGCGGCGACGAGCAGGACCTGCCCTCGGGCGACGAGGCGATCGAGGAGGAAGCCGAGGAAAGCCGGCGCGAGCTGGACGAGGTGCCGGAGCCGGGCACCGACCCGCTTCACGAGGGGCCGTAGTCACTGGCACCTCTCCCGCTTTCCGCGGGAGAGGAGTGCTTCCGCAGCCAGTCCTCCACCGCCCGCACTTCCTGCTGGCCCATGACCAGGCCAAGCTTGGTCCGGCGCCAGAGCACGTCCTCCGTGGTCCGGGCGAACTCCCTGTCCATGAGCCAGCGCAGCTCGATCTCGTAGAGCCCGGCGCCGAAATGGCGGCCGAGGTCGGCGAGGCCGGCCGAACCCCCGATCATCTCCCTGAGCCGGGTGCCGTAGGCGCCTGAGAGCCGGGCGAGGAGCGGCCGGGGCATCCACGCGGCGAGCCGGTCCAGCCAGTCCAGATAGTCGGGATAGATGTCGCCGCCGGGGAGGAAGGCGTGGGAGGTCGAGCGCCGTCCCTCGATTCCGAGCCGGTCGAGCGCCTCCTCGGCGAGCGCCCGGGCGGTGGTGATCTTGCCTCCGAAGACGGAGAGCAATTTCGGGCCCGGATCGGGATCGAGCTCGAGGCGGTAGTCGCGGGTCACCGAGCTGGCGTCGGCGGCGCCGTCGTCCCACAGGGCGCGGACCCCGGAATAGCTCCAGACGACGTCGGCCGGGACGAGCTGGCGGATGAAATAGCGGTCGGCCGCCTCGCACAGATAGCGGATTTCGTCGGCGGTGACGGCCGCCTCCTCCGGGCGGGCGACCTCCAGGTCGGTGGTCCCGATCAGGGTGAAGCCGCCCCTGAAGGGAAGGGCGAAGACGACCCGGCCGTCGGGCTGCTGGAGGATATAGGCCTGGTCCCCGTCCCACAGGGCCGGGACGACGATATGGCTTCCCTTGACCAGCCGGACCCGGCTTTCGCCGGTCTCGGCGAGGCGCCGGCCGAGCACCTCGGCGACCCAGGGCCCGGCGGCGTTGACGATCGCTTTGGCCGCGACCCTCCGGCCGCCGGACACCTCGGCGCTCCAGGCCTCGCCGTCGCGGCGGGCGGAGAGGAATTCGGTCCGGGTCGCGATCTCGGCGCCCTGCTCCGCGGCGGCGACGGCGTTGAGGATCGTCAGCCGGCTGTCGTCGGCCCGGGCGTCCCAATAGCTGAGCACGCGCCGCCGCTCCTTCAGCGGCGCGTGGAGATCGGCCTCGCGGCGGCCGACCCGGCGCGATCCCGGCAGGCTGCCCCGGATCGAGAAGAGATCGTAGAGGAGCAGCCCGGCCCGGATCATCCAGTGCGGGCGAAGCGCCGGGCAGTGCGGAAGGACGAAGCGCAGCGGGCGGACGATATGCGGCGCGGTTCGGAGCAGTATCTCGCGCTCCGCGAGCGCCTCGCGGACCAGCCGGAACTCATATCGCTCGAGATAGCGCAGTCCGCCGTGGATCAGCTTCGACGAGGCGGAGCTGGTATGGGCGGCGAGGTCGTCCTTCTCGACCAGCAGCACCTTCATGCCCCGGCCCGCGGCATCGCGCGCGATGCCCGCGCCGTTGATGCCGCCGCCGACGATGAGGAGATCGTAGACACTGGGTCGCATGCGGGAGCGCGATTCTACCCGAGCGTGAGCTCCACGACCTCGCAGTTGGCGAACGATCTGCCGGTCAGATGCCGCAGGAAGGTGCCGTGCCCGACGATCGCGATGACGCGCTCGCGATGCTTGCGCAGGACCTTCCTGAACGCGTCGACGCGGGCGCATA
>DASQJV010000371.1:0-4923 GCA_035630855.1 Allosphingosinicella sp.
TAGAGCGTACGATACACTGAGAATCGGACGCAACCGAATCTCAGCGGGGAGAGCTATCATGCCAGAGTCCGTCGACTGGGACCCTGAAATCTTTAAGGATGCGCGTGAGGCAGCTCGCCAGTTGCCTCCGGAGGTCCGATACAGGCCCCTCGGCGCGGCAGCAAAAGGGGACCAAGATACCTCTGCGCCAGTGAGTTCCAAACGGCCTGAGACTACTCATAAGCCTGAGTAGTTGGAGAGCAACTACCCCGGCGACCTAATCAGAAAGCCTCCGCCGGGAGCGCCATCAAAGTGTCCGAGCCGGCCTCGATCTGGCGCCTCAGCGAGCCCGTCTCGGGCATGACGCGCTGGGCGAAGAAGCGGGCGGTGACGAGCTTGGCTTCGTGGAAGGCCTCGTCGCCGCCGTTCGCCAGAGCCGCCCGGCTCGCCTTGGCCATGCGAAGCCACATCAGGCCGAGGCAGACGATTCCGGTCAGGGTCATGTAGGGATAGGCCGCGGCGCCGGCGTGGTTGGGGTTGGCGAGGCCGTTCTGCATCAGCCACATCGTCGCGGCCTGGAGGTCTCCGACCCCCTTCTCGAGCGCCGCGGCGACCTCGGCACCCTCCCCTTCACCGCCCTTGGCCTCCGCGATCTCCTCGCCGAGCATCTTCAGGAAGGCCTGGATCGCCCGCCCGCCGTTGGCGCCGAGCTTCCTCCCGACGAGGTCGAGCGCCTGGATGCCGTTGGTGCCCTCGTAGATCTGGGCGATCCGGGCGTCGCGGACGAACTGCTCCATGCCCCATTCGCGGATATAGCCGTGGCCGCCGTGGATCTGCTGGGCGTCGACCGCGACCTTGAAGCCCTGGTCGGTCATATAGCCCTTGATGACGGGGGTGAGCAGGCCGAGCAGGTCGGAGGCGGCCTCGCGCTCCTCCTCGGTCTGGGCCCGGCGGGAGATGTCGACCTGGAGCGCGCCCCACAGGACGAGGGCGCGCGACGCCTCGTTGAACGCCTTCATCTCCATCAGCATCCGGCGGACGTCGGGGTGGACGATGATCGGATCGGCCCTGGCGTCCGGCTCGCGCTGGTCGGGGACGAGGGCGCGGCCCTGGCGGCGGTCCTTCGCATAAGCGACGGCGTTCTGATAGGCGACCTCGCCCTGGGCGAGGCCCTGCAGGCCGACCCCGAGCCGGGCGGCGTTCATCATGATGAACATCGCGGCGAGCCCCTTCTCGGGCTCGCCGACGAGCCAGCCGACGGCGTTGTCGTAGTTCAAGAGGCAGGTCGAGTTGCCGTGGATTCCCATCTTCTCCTCGATCGAGCCGCAGCTGACGCCGTTGCGTGTCCCGAGCGACCCGTCCTCGTTCACCAGGAACTTGGGGACGATGAAGAGGGAGATGCCTTTGACGGTGTCGGGCGCACCGGCGATCTTGGCGAGGACGAGGTGGATGATGTTCTCGGCGAGGTCGTGCTCGCCCGAGGAGATGAAGATCTTGGTGCCGCTGATCCTGTAGCTTCCGTCCGCCTGGGGCTCCGCCTTGGTGCGGAGCAGGCCGAGGTCGGTCCCGCAATGCGGCTCGGTCAGGTTCATCGTCCCGGTCCATTTGCCGGCGACCATGTTGGGCAGATATTTCGCCTTCTGCTCGTCCGAGCCCTTGGTCAGGATCGAGGCGACGGCTCCGGCGGTGAGGCCGTGATACATCTCGAACGCCTGGTTGGCGGAAAGGAGATATTCGGTGACCGCGGTCCCGACCGTCTGGGGAAGGCCCTGGCCGCCATATTGCTCGGGCGCCGAGAGGGTCGTCCAGCCGCCGGCGGTGAACTGGTCCCAGGCATGCTTGAAGCCGGGCGGGGTGGAGACGCTGCCGTCCTCGTGGCGGACGCAGCCCTTCTCGTCGCCGATCCGGTTCAGGGGCGCCAGCACCTCGGAGGCGAAGCGGCCGCCCTCGGTGAGGATCGCCTCGATCATGTCGGGCGTGGCGTTCTCGAAGCCGGGCAGATTGGCGTAGCGCTCGATCCCGAGCACGTCCTCGAGGATGAAGCGGGTCTCGCGGACCGGGGCGGTGTAGCTGGGCATAAGTTCCTCACAGATCGCAATTCGATTCAAACCAAAGAGAACCATCCTGTCCGGACTATTCCAATGATCGCCCCCCGTCCGCCGCCTCGACCATCGCGATGAACCTCTCGAGCTCGGCGACGGTGGCGTCGATGTCGGCGCGCTGCTTGGTCAGCAGGTCGATCCGGCCGCGGCATTTCTCGAGCGTGACCCGGCGCTGCGAGGCGCGGCCGTCGCCGAGGTCGTAGAGATCGATCATCTCGCGAATCTCGGCGAGGCTGAAGCCGACCCGCTTGCCGCGCAGGATCCAGGCGAGGCGTGCGCGGTCGCGCCAGCTGTAGATCCGCGATAGCCCCTGCCGCCGGGGCGAGATCAGGCCCTCGTCCTCGTAGAAACGGAGCGCCCTCGGAGTGACCGAGAACTCCTCGCACAAATCGGTGATCGACCAGGTCCGCGCCGTGCGCGGAGGGGCGTCGAAGTCGGAATGGAGCGCCTGAGGCATGGCGGCGGACTAGTTTACGTTCACGTCAACGTCAATTCCTCCCCGCGATTTTCGCGGGGAGGGGGACCGCGCGAAGCGCGGTGGAGGGGCTCTTTCGGAGCTCGCGAGAACCCCTCCACCATGCTTCGCATGGCCCCTCTCCCCCGGAAACCCGGGGAGGATTTGGGTCAATCGCACAGCGGGTCGCCGGCTATGTCGGTCGCCTTCCTCACGTCGTCGCCGGAACGGGTGAAGCTCGCTCCGGCGAAGCTGGCGCGGGCGGCGCAATAATAATCGCAGCCGAGCGGAAGCTTGCCGGGAAGGGTCACCGTCCCGCCCCTGATCGAGGCGGCGATGGTGCAGGTCTCGTCGCCGGTCATGGTCAGGGTCAGCCGCTCGCCCTCGCGGACCGCCCGGCCGGCGCCCGAGCAGCTGTGCAGATTGCTTCCCCAGACGAGCAGCCCGAACTCGGCATCGCCGCCCTTCTCGACGATGCACATCTGGTTCTTCTGAGCGCCGGAGCCGCCTTCGTAGAGGCCGGTGAGCCCGGCCTTCGAGCCCGCGGACGAAGCGGGCCGAGCCTGGCCCGCCGGGCCGGGGCGCGCCGATTCGGCCGCGGCGGCCTGGTTCGCCGCCGGGTCGTCCCGTCCGCAGGCGGCGAGGAGGAAGAATATGAGGAGAGTCTTTTTCATCGCCTGTCCCATGGCAAGATTCGCGACGGGGCAAGCCGTTCCATTATCCACATCAAATTAGGCCGCACGGGGCGACAAGCCCGGCGCCCTCCCCTATATGGCGTCCGGGGCAATCAGGCGGCAAGCGGGCGTTTTCTTGGACATGCTGACGACGCATCCTTTCGACGACGACAAGCTCCGCGAGGAATGCGGGGTCTTCGGAATCTGGGGCTCGGACAGCGCCTCGGCGGTCGTCGCATTGGGCCTCCACGCCCTCCAGCATCGCGGCCAGGAAGCGGCCGGGATCACCAGCTTCGACGGCCGCAACTTCCACTCGCACCGGGCGATGGGCCATGTCGCCGGCAATTTCGACACGGCCGAAATCATCCGCCGGCTCACCGGCCCGGCCGCGATCGGCCACGTCCGTTACTCGACCACCGGCGAGACCGCCCTGAGGAACGTCCAGCCGCTGTTCGCCGAGCTCGCCTCGGGCGGCTTCGCGGTCGCCCATAACGGCAACATCTCCAACGCCATGCGCCTCCGGCGCGACCTCAACCGGCGCGGCTCGATCTTCCAGTCGACCTCCGACACCGAGGTCATCATCCACCTCGTCGCCACCTCGACCTACCGGACCCTGCTCGACCGGCTGATCGACGCGATGAAGCAGGTCGAGGGCGCCTATTCGCTGATCTGCCTGACCGGCGAGGGCATGATCGCCTGCCGCGACCCGCTCGGGGTGAGGCCCCTGGTCATGGGCCGGCTCGGCGACAGCTACATCTTCGCCTCCGAGACGGTGGCCCTCGACGTCGTCGGAGCGACCTACATCCGCACCGTCGAGCCGGGCGAGATCGTCATCGTCTCGCCTCAGGGCGTGAAGTCGCACCGGCCGTTCCAGGACGTCCGCCCCCGCCCGTGCATCTTCGAGCATATCTATTTCTCGAGGCCGGACAGCGTCCTCGACGGCGCCTCGGTCTATCAGGTCAGGAAGGCGATCGGCGCCCAGCTGGCCCGGGAGAATCCGGTCGAGGCCGATTATGTCGTGCCGGTGCCGGACAGCGGAGTCCCCGCCGCGATCGGCTACGCCCAGGAGAGCGGCATATCGTTCGAGCTCGGGATCATCCGCTCCCATTATGTCGGCCGGACCTTCATCCAGCCCGGCGACGCGGTCCGCCACCTCGGGGTGAAGCTCAAGCACAACGCCAACAGCGCCCTGATCCAGGGCAAGAGGCTGGTGCTGATCGACGATTCGATCGTCCGCGGAACCACCTCTCTGAAGATCGTCCAGATGCTCCGCGAGGCCGGCGCCCGCGAGGTCCACATGCGGATCGCCTCGCCGCCGACCCGGCACAGCTGCTTCTACGGGGTCAACACGCCGGACCGGGCCAAATTGCTCGCCGCCCAGATGAGCGTCCCGCAGATGAACGATTACATCAAGGCGGACAGCCTCGCCTTCATCTCGATCGACGGCCTCTACCGAGCGCTCGGCGAGGATCTTCGCGACGAGGCCCAGCCGCAATATTGCGACGCCTGCTTCACCGGCGCCTATCCGACCCGGCTCACCGACCAGGAGGATCTCGAGGCGCCCGACCAGCTGGCGCTGCTGGCGGAGCGGTACGCTTAGGGGAAAAAGGGGCTTCGACAAGCTCAGCCCGAACGGCTTGTGTCGGCGTCCAACAACTCCGTTCGGGCTGAGCTTGTCGAAGCCCTCCCCTTCCCTCCGGCGTCGGTTGAAGAG
>DASQJV010000372.1:0-5468 GCA_035630855.1 Allosphingosinicella sp.
TCAACCTGCTCGCCGAGATCGGCGAGAACGTCGTGGTGATCCTTTCGACCCACATCGTCGAGGACGTCTCCGACCTCTGCCCGCGGATGGCGGTGATCGCGGACGGCCGGATCCGGCTCGAGGGGGCGCCGCTCGAGCTCATCGCGGCGACCCGCGGGCGGATCTGGATGAAGGCCGTCGAGCGCGGCGGCCTCGAGCGGATTCGCGAGCGCCGCCAGCTCATCTCCACCCGCCTCTTCGCCGGCCGGACCATCGTCCACATCCTCTCGGACGAGGATCCCGGCGACGGCTTCGCCCCGGTCGAGGGCGGCCTCGAGGACGTCTATTTCACCACCCTCGCGCAAGCGCGCCGCGCGGCCTGAGGGGATCGAGCCATGTTCGCACGGATCGCCGCCTTCGAGCTCCGCTATCAGCTCCGCAGCCCCTGGCTGTGGGTCGCCGCCGCCTTCGTCTTCGGGATCGCCGCCTTCTCGATGTCCACCGACCTGATCGAGGGGGGCGAGATCTACCGCAACGCCTCGTGGGAGATACTGAACAAATATCTCGGCTTCTCGGCGATGTTCATGTTCGTCTCGACGGCCTTCCTCGCCAACGTCGTCATCCGCGACGACGAGACCGGCTTCGGACCGATCCTCCGCTCGACCCGGATCGGCAAGGCCGACTATCTGATCGGCCGCTTCGCCGGAGCCTTCGCCGTCGTCTCGCTCTGCCTGCTGCTCATCCCGGCCGGACTGCTGGCCGGCTCGGTCATGCCCTGGGTCGATCCCGCGACGATCGGCCCGAACCGGATCGCCGACCATCTTTACGGCTATTTCCTGCTCGCCCTTCCCAACGTCCTGATCGTTTCGGCCATCCTGTTCACGCTCGCCTCGCTCACCCGGTCGGCGATGGGGATCTATGTCGGAGTGGTCGGCTTCGTCATCCTCTACCTCATGCTCAACGAGGCTCTGATCTCGCGCCCGCAGCTCGTCGGCTGGGTCAGCCTGGCCGAGCCGTTCGGGCGGCGCGCGGTCCTGGACTCCACCCGCTACTGGACCCTGCTCGAGCGCAACACCCTGCTGCCCGCGCTGGAGGGGCCCCTGCTCTGGAACCGGCTGCTGTGGGTCGGGATATCGGTCCTGTTCCTGTCCTTCGCGGCCTGGCGCTACCGCTTCGCCGACAAGCCGACGTCTGAGCGGGCGCGCAGGCGGGCGGCACCGCAGCCGCCGGCCGACGAGGCCTCCTTCGCCCGTCCCCTCCGTCTCCCCTCGCCGAGCCACGGCCTCGCGGCCTCCTGGGCGGTGCTCCGGGCGCGGATCCGGTTCGAGATGAAGCAGGTGGTGGTCAGCCCCGCCTTCCCCCTGATGATCCTTTGGGGGATGTCGACGACGCTTCTGGTCCTGCTCACCCAGAGGGACATGGACGGACGGCCCAGCTATCCCACCACCGCCTCGATGATCCCCGAGCTCGAGCAGGGCCTGTTCGTCATCCCGACGATCATCCTGATCATCTACGCCGGCGAGCTCGTCTGGAACGAGCGGGCGCGGCGGATGGATGAGATCGTCGATTCGACCGCCTTGCCCAACTGGGCCTATGCGGTCCCGAAGACCGCCGCGGTCACGCTCGTCCTCGCCTCGATCTTCTCGGTCGCCATCCTCGCCTCGATCGCCGTCCAGCTCAGCCTCGGCTTCACCCGGCTCGAGATCGGCCGGTATCTGCTCTGGTATTTGCTTCCGGCGACCGCCGACATGCTGATCCTGACCGTCCTCGCCATCTTCGTCCAGGCCGTGAGCCCGCACAAGATCGTCGGCTGGGGGATCATGCTGCTCTTCCTGTTCGCCAGGCAATCCGATCTCATGCCCGACCATCTTCTGCTGAACTACGGAGCGGTGCCGTCCGTCCCGCTGAGCGATTTCATCGGCGCCGATAATTTCTGGGTCGGGGCCTGGATCCTCCGACTCTACTGGGGGGCGCTCGCCGTCGTCCTGCTGGTCGCCGCCCACCTGCTCTGGAGGCGCGGCACCGACATCAGCCTTCGCCACCGGCTCCGACTCGCCCGCCGCCGCCTTGCCGGAGCGCCCGGCTGGATCGCGGCCGCCGCCCTGCTGACCTTCGGAGCGACCGGGGCCTATGGCTGGTACAATATCAACGTCGTCAACGATTACCGCTCGCAGGAGGCGGCCGAGGCGAGGCTGGCTCTATTCGAGAAGAAATACGGCAAATATCGCGACCTGCCCCAGCCGGAGGTAACCGACGTCCGGATCGACGTCGCCCTCTTTCCCGAGGAGCGGCGGGCGGAGGCTCGCGGGCGCTACACGCTTCGCAACGTCACCGACCGGCCGATCGGCGAGGTCCATCTCCGGTCCCAGATGGGCCTAGTCGAGATCGCCGAGCTCGCCGTCGCGGGCGGACGCCTGGTCTCCGACGATTCCGACTTCGGCTACCGTATCTATCGCCTCGACCGGCCGATGCTGCCCGGCGAGGAGAGGGCGATGACCTTCCGCACCGTTCGGGCCCGCCGGGGCTTCGCCGACGGCCAGCCCGACCAGAAGCTGGTCGAGAACGGCACCTATCTCGACAATTCGGACCTCGCGCCTTCGATCGGCTTCGAGGGCGCGCAGGTGCTCCAGGGCTCGGCGCGGGCGAAATACGGCCTTCCCGAAGCGCCGCGCCCGGCGCGGCCCGACGACGAATCGGCCTATCGCAAGCCCGGCTTCGGCGGCGCCTGGGCGAAGACCGACATCAGACTGTCGACGGCGGCCGACCAGGTCCCGATCGCCACCGGCCGAAAGGTGTCCGACGTCACCGGCGGCGGGCGCCGGACCGCCCGGTTCGTCTCGGTCGTCCCGGTCCACAATTTCTTCTCGGTCCATTCGGGCCGCTATGCGGAGCGCCACCGGCTCCATCGCGGCAGGGACCTGGCGGTCTATTATCATCCCGCCCACGCCTGGAACGTCGATCGGATGCTGAGCGCGATGGCGGCGTCGCTGGACTATTACGAGACGGCCTACGGCCCCTATCCGTTCAGCGAGGCGCGGCTGGTGGAGTTCGGCTGGGCCTATTATGCCCGCGCCTTCCCCGGCACCATTCCCTATTCGGAGGACCTGGGCTTCGTCGCCGATCTCACCGATCCCGATACTATCGACAATGTCAGCGGAGTCGTGGGGCACGAGCTGGGCCACCATTATTGGGGTCATCAGCTCTATGCCGCGCCGATGCAGGGGGCGGAGCTGCTGTCGGAGCCGCTCGCCACCTATTCGGCGACGATGGTCCTTCGCCGACTGCGCGGCCCGGACGAGTTCAGGCGCCTCAGCCAAATCTTCCTCGACCGTTATCTCGGCGGCCGCGACGCCGAGGCCGAGGAGCTCCCGCTCGCCCGGGTCGAGGGGCAGAATTACATCCACAGCAGCAAGGGACCGCTCGCTCTGTACCTGCTCGCCGAGCGGCTCGGCGAGGAAAGGGTCAACCGCGCCTTGCGCAACATGCTCGAGCGGTTCCGGTTCAGGAGCGATCTCTATCCGCGCTCGACCGACCTGATCGCCGCCTTCCGGGCGGAAGCCCGGACTGCCGAGGAGCAGGCGCTGATCACCGATTTGTTCGAGCGGATCACGCTCTACGATTTCGAGGCGGGCGAAGCCAAAGCGGCCCTCCGCGCGGACGGGCGATGGCAGGTCGAAGTGCCGGTGACGGCTCGAAAGCTCTATGCCGACGGCAAGGGCCGGGAGACCGAGGTGCCGCTTAGCGAGCGGATCGAGATCGGCCTGTTCGCCGCGGCGCCCGGCGGCGGCCCGCTCGACCGGGGCGACGTCATCGCGATGCAGCGAAGGCCGGTCCGCTCGGGCCGCCAGACGCTGAGGTTCGTGGTCGACCGCAAGCCGCTGTTCGCCGGGATAGACCCCTACAACCTCTACATAGACCGCGACGCCTTCGACAATGTCGCCGGGGTGAGCGAGAAGTAGGGGGCCTAATTCCTCCCCCGGATTTCCGGGGGAGGGGGACCGCGCGAAGCGCGGTGGAGGGGTATTTGGGAGTCAGCAAGGCCCCTCCACCAGGCTTCGCATGGTCCCCCTCTCCTGCAAAGGCAGGTGAGGATTTGAGAGGGCCTACCCCCGCCCCTCCGCCTTTACCGAAAGCTCGGCCGACGAGTAAGCCTCCTGCCGCTTGACGCTCCAGTAGCGCAGCTCGTCGAGCGGGATGGGCTGGCCGGTGGCGGCGCAGCGGACGTGGTCGCCGGGGCTGAGGATCCGGAAGGTCCCGGGCATGTAGTGGAGCCGCGCCTCGCGGCCCTTGTTCGACATCAGCATCTTCCTGCCTCGCTTCGCATCGACGACCTCGTCCAGCGCCTATTGCAATTCCGCATTACCGTTCGGGCTGAGACTGTCGAAGCCCCTTTTTTCACGGGGCGGAAAAGAAGCCCTTCGACAGGCTCAGGGCGAACGGTGCGGTGGAGACGCCCATTCCTTGGATGGCTAAAGCAATTTGGGCTGCTCGCCTGCGGGCTTCCCAGAGGACGGACGGCGCGGCCTCTCGACCGGGCCGGGGCCGGCGACCTCGGCGGGGACGTCGCCGTCGCCGAAGATCAGCTTCAGCCGCCCCGCCGCCCGGGCCGCGGCCGCGGAGATCAGGGTCCTGCCGTCCCGGTCCTCGATCCGGGCGTAGCCGCGCTCGAGCGGGCGGTTGGGGTGGGCGAGTTGGGCCACTCGCCAGAGCGCGGCCAGCCGCTCCTTCGCCCGATCATGCGCGGCCTTCAGCAAGCCGGGGCGCAGCGCTCCCGCGCTCCTCTCGAGCGCGGCCCGGGCGTGGCTCAGCTCGGTCCGGAGGCCGCGCGGGAGCCGGTCGGCGAGATCGTCGAGGCGCTGGCGCTGAGGCGCAAGCAGGGCCTCGCGCTCGGGCCAGCGGCGAAGGCTCGATTCGAGCTGCTCCCCCGCCCGCTCGAGCGCGCGGCGGGCGCAGCGCTCGATCCGGAAGCCGAGCTCGCGAAGCTGGCCGAGCAGGTCGCCGCGAACCGGCACCGCCATCTCGGCGGCCGCGGTCGGGGTCGGCGCCCGCACGTCGGCGGCGAAGTCGCAGAGCGAGGTGTCGGTCTCGTGGCCGACGGCGGAGATGGTCGGGATGCCCGACTCCGCGACGGCCCTGACCACTTCCTCCTCGTTGAACGCCCACAGATCCTCGATCGAGCCGCCGCCGCGGGCGATTATGAGCAGGTCGGGGCGGGCGACCGGCCCGCCCTCGGGCAAGGCGTTGAAGCCGCGCACGGCGGCGGCGATCTGCGGCGCCGCGCCTTCGCCCTGGACCGGGACCGGCCAGACGATGACGTGACAGGGGCAGCGGTCGGCGAGCCGGTGAAGGATGTCGCGGATGACGGCGCCGGTCGGCGAGGTGACCACGCCGATGATCCGGGGCTGGAAGGGGAGCTTCTTCTTGCGCTCGGGATCGAACAGCCCCTCCGCGGCGAGCGCCCGGCGGCGCTTGTCGAGAAGCGCCATCAG
>DASQJV010000373.1:0-10302 GCA_035630855.1 Allosphingosinicella sp.
CCCCCGGTTCATCCCGAAGATCGGCAGGATCCGCCCGCAATCGAGCATCTCGTGAAGCGTCTGAAGGAGGAAGCCGTCACCGCCCAGGGCGATGACCTGCCGACCGCCCTCCTCGCCTCGTCCGCCGAGTCGGCCCAGTCGGCCGAGGCCCTGCTTCGCGAAGCCTACGATTTCGTCCCGCTCGCCGAGGCGGAGCAGGTCATCGCCCTGGGCGGTGACGGCTTCCTCCTTCAGACGCTTCACGAGATGCTCGATTGCGGGCGGATCCTGCCGATCTTCGGGATGAACCGGGGGACGGTCGGCTTCCTGATGAACGAGTGGCGGATCGAGGGGCTGAGGGAGCGGGTCAACCGGGCCAAGGCGGTTTCGGTGGCGCCGCTCAGGATGGAAGCGGTGACGGTGTCCGGCGAGAGAGTCTCCAGCCCGGCGATCAACGAGGTGTCGCTGCTCCGCGAGACCCGGCAGACGGCGCGGATCGAGGTCTCGGTCAACGGCCGGACGGTGATCCCCGAACTCGTCTGCGACGGCGTCCTAGTCGCCACCCCGGCGGGCTCGACGGCGTACAATTTCTCGGCCCAGGGCCCGATCCTGCCGCTCGGCGCCAACCTCGTCGCCTTGACCCCGATCAGCCCGTTCCGGCCGAGGCGCTGGCGCGGGGCGCTGGTTCCGGACGACCTCAAGATCCTGTTCAGGGTCCTCCACGCCGACAAGAGGCCGGTCTCGGCCGTCGCCGACCAGCGCGAGGTGCGCGACGTCGCCACGGTCGAGGTCCGGGTCGACCGGGGCCAGGCGCTGACCCTGCTGTTCGATCCCGAGCACGCCCTCGACGAACGCATCTCGATGGAGCAGTTCGCCGTCTGAGCGCACCCCCGCGCCCAGCCCCTTGCCAGCCCGAGAATCGCGCTGCTATAGGCGCGCCTCGCCCGAGAGGCTGCTCCCCGGTAGCTCAGCGGTAGAGCAACCGGCTGTTAACCGGTTGGCCGATGGTTCGAATCCGTCCCGGGGAGCCACTCGCCTTTGCGGCCGGGCCTTGCTTGCTCCACATCATTAGGCTGTCGTTCAGCCTGCGTAATGAAATATCGCGGCGCCACAGGATTGGAGCCGCGAGATGCGTCGATTCGCTTTGCTTTTTCTGCTCGCCGCCGCCGCCTCGGCGACCGCCTCGGCGCAGATCGTCGGCAAGCGCGATTACGGGCCGGTGCCGGCGTCCAGCCCGTTCCTCGCCGACAGCCGCCTTCCAGGTCCAGCGATCCATCGCGAGGTGAGCGACCTCGAGGGCCGGATCGAACGCGCCCGGGAATCCGGCGCCCTGTCGAGGAACGAGGCCCGCCGGCTCGAGCGCGAGGCGCGGGCGATCGGCCGGCTCGCCCGGCTCTGGGGGCGCGACGGCCTGTCGCCCTCCGAACGGGCCGAGCTCGACAATCGCGCCGCCTATCTGCGCGACGCGGTCAACCGCCCGGCGCGGAGCGGGAGGCGCCGCGGCTAGCGCAGCTGGCTGTCCTTGCTTCCGCGCCGGTTGATCCCGGCGCCGGTCCGCCGGGCCTCGGCATCGCGCTCCGACTGGCAGGGCATGCAGGTCCGGGTCCCGGGAAGCGCCTGGCGGCGGCGCTCGGGGATGAGCTCACCGCAATCCTCGCAATGCTCGGACCCCTCGCCCGCGGGAAGTCGAGCCCGGGCGCTCAGCACGGCGTCCTTCACCGTATCGTCGATCTGGTCCTGAACCGCGCCGTCGCGCGCCCATCCGCCGGCCATGGCGATGCTCCCGGTCTGTGGAAACCCTGGCGTTAAATAGGAATTCCGGCCTTTCGTTCCAGGTCGCGCGCGGAGGCCAGAGCCCGCCGTCGCGAGAAGAATCGCCCGCTATCTTCGGATTTGACGTGGATCGTTGCGCCCCGGCGACAGTTCGGCCCGGCTGAGCCACGCTCCGGCGAACCGGCGGGGGCGAGGACGCCTCTCGCGGGTTGATCCGGCATCGCCGCGGGAAAGCCGCGGCCTGGCGCCCGCCTGCCCGCCGGCGCCCTCGAACCTGTCAACCAGTGGAGTACGGCCATGAGAACCGCGGCTATTGCGATCGCCCTTCTGCTCGGCGGCACCGCCTTCGCGCAGACGACCACCACCACCCAGCCCGACGTCGACGTCGACGTCGGCGTGCAGCCCGACGGCGATCCCGACGTCGACCTCGACGTCGGCACCAAGACCAAGACCACCACCCACCATGCCGACGGCACGGCGACGACGGTGAGCACCAGCACCGCCAATTCGCCCGGCGACATGCCCAACGTCTCCACGACGACGAGCACCGGCACCACGACCATGGCGAGCGCGATGCCGGCAAGCGGCCAGGTCGTCGCTCCGAGCAACGCCGACCCCGAGCATGACGCTCGCGGCATCGCCGTCATCTCGGATCCGGCCGTCGTCCCCGCCGGCTTCAACGGCACGACCGGGACCGGAGTGGGCGGCCCGATGGTCGACCCGGCCACCGGCACGACCATGACCGGCGCCGACGCTTCCCACCCGCCCTGCTCGAAGACGGTCACGGACAATTGCGTCCAGACCTATGAAAGGGGCCGGCGGCGCTAAGGCCTACCCCCCCTCCCCGTAAGGAGAGGGGGGCTCAATCCCGACCAAGGCAGGCGGCGAAAGCGTCCGGCTGAAGCTCGGTCTGCGCACAGGCGTAGAGGGCGGCGTTGCCGGCGGTGACCGGCGACGTCGCCCCGCTCGTATAATATTTGCCGTAGGAAGCCCGCGCCGCGCCGCCGGAGCGGATGGCGGCCGACAAGGCGGTGAGGCCGGCGGCCGAATAGGCCGGATAGCCATAGGCCTTCGAGAAATCATACTCGCGCCGCCAGGTGCCGCCTTGATAGGCGAAGGTCGTATAGTCGAGCGGCCTCGCGTCGGTCCGGCCGTAGCGCATCACCGTGAAGGACGGATTGTTGCCGAACAGCGGAGTCACGCTCGGGGTGATCCGGATCGGCAGCGACGGCCCGTTCGCGGCCGGGACCACCCGGAAATCGTCCATATGGGTGTGGCCGGCATAGCCCGCGACCAGGACCGGCGCATAGGCCTCGGCGAGCGCGAGGAAACGGTCGCGATAGGAATCGACCCAAAAAGGCGCCGGCTTCGCCGCCGTGGATTCGTAGGGGTTGAAGCCGGGCGGGATGTGCATGACGAGGCTCGCCGTCTGTCCGCGCAGGCGAGCCCGGAATAATTGCCATTCGAGCCAGGCGAGCTGGGCCGAGCCCGGATCGCCGCCCCCCGTCCCGCAAGAATCCTTGTAGCGGGTCGACCAGTAGACGCTGTCGACGACGAGGAAGAGATGGTCGGCGACCTTCGGATGACGGAGCGCGTAATTGCCGCCCGCCGCGAAGTCGCGCTCCGCCTGCGGGTCGGCGCCGACGGCGGGAAGCGACCGGGCGATCGCGGCCAGCAGCGGCGATCCGGGCCGCGGCTCGTAGTCGCCGCAATCATTGTCGTTGTTGCCGAGCGCCTCGATCAGCGGCGCGCCCCGGAACCGGCGCTCGATCGCCCGGTTGACATAGGCCACCGTCTTCGCCGCGAAGGCCTGCAGCTTCTGCCGGTCGCTGCCTCCGTATTTGGCGAAAGTCTCTTCGAAATCGTGCCGCAGCAGGTCGCCGGTGACGAGCACGAAATCATAGCCGCCCCGCCCGCCCGCCGCCTCGGCCTGGCGCAGGGTCGATTCGAACAAGGCGTAATTGGTGTCGCTGCCCGCACCTACGGGCGGCGCGGGCTTGGAGGCCGCGAAGATGGCGGGCCATTCCTCCGCCTCGGCGGCGATCAGCCGCGGAACGATCGCGGCGTCGGCGAATGGATCGAAATGCACGTCGCTCAAAGCGAGGAACTGCCCGGTCGGCACCGGCGCAGGCCCAGCGGCCGCGATCAGGAGCAGCAGCGGCGCAAGCGCGGCGGCGCGCCATTGCCGGGCGCTCATGCGCGGGGGATCGGCGAAAAGATCATGGCCCCCTCATAGCAGAATTCCGCGCCCGGCGCCCCCCTCGCCCAAAGCCGTCACCCTGACCGCGTTTCACGGTCCAGGCCTCCACCCCCGCCTCCCCGCGATTTTCCCAATGGCCGCCGGGCCGGCCCATGCTATCCACCCCTCCGAGGTAGCTTGGGGCGCTAGCGCAGATGGCAAGTGAAATCGCGGCCGAAGGCCCGCCGCCCCCCCGCTTCCGGCTCCGGCTCCCCAGCCGAGTGCCCGATTTCGGGCCCCGCGGCTTCTTCGTCTTTCGCCTGATCTGGTTCGCCGCCTTCGCGCTCGCCGTCATCGGGCCGGTCGCGGGCACCTGGCAACGCTTCGCCGAGGCGGGCCGGAACAGCGGGCTCATCGCCGGGAGCCGGGCCGGAATCGCCCTCGCCGAGGACGACCTCACCCGGATCCGCTTTGCGGTCGGCCCCGCCGCGGCGGCGGCCGGCATCCGTCCCGGCGACCGGATACTCGCCATCGACACCATCCCGGTCTCGCCGTCGGTGGCGATGCCGGGCTCGCCCGGCGCACCGGCCGGACGGGGCACCGAGACCGATCAGCTCCTGTTCGGCGACCTGCTGAGCGGGAGCGAGGATCGCGACGTGGCTCTCCGCCTGCGCTCTCCAGACGGGCGCGAGCGCGAGGTCGCCCTGCGCACCGGCGAGGCCCATATCGAGCAGGCCGCGCGAGCGCTCCGGATCCCGCCTCGGCTGCTCAGCTTCATCGACCTGCTCCACCTTCTCACCTACCCGTTCCTGCTCGTCTCGGCCTGGCTGCTCTTCCGCCGCAAGCGCGAGGACGTGGTCAGCTCGACGGTCTCGCTCGCCATCCTCCTGACCATGGCCGCCGAGCAGCCCTCGGCGACCTTCCTGGCGCTCGTCGCCGGAGTGCCGGAAGCAGTCCACCGGGCGCTCTACGACCTCGCCAACATCCTCCTGGTCGCCGGAATCCTGCTCTTCCCGCACGGCCGTCTCTCGCCCCGGATCACCCTCGTGCTTCTGGCCGCTTTGCCTTTGCTCTTCCTGCTCCAGGGCTATTTCTACCGGGCCGTGCTGATCGCAGCGATGGCCGCTTCCGTCCTGCTCTTCCTGTGGCGGCTTCGGAGCGCCTCGGGCGACGAGCGCCAGCAGCTCAAATGGGCGGTGTTCGGCTTCTCCGGCTACGCCTTCTTCTTCGGGGTCGCGGTCACCGCCGACATCCTCAAGGGCGGAGCTCCGAGCCTCGCCCAGCAGCTCGCGCTCGAGGTCGCGGCCGGCTTCGCCTTCGGCCTCGCCTTCCTCCTTCTGCAGGCCGGCCTGCTCGTCGCTTTGCTGCGCTACCGGCTCTACGACGCCGAGGTCGCGATCAGCCGTTCGGCCTCCTTCGCCCTGATCGCGCTCATCCTCGCCGGCATCTTCGCGGCGACGATGGAAGGGGTGAAGGAGGTCATCCTGCGCTTCTTCGGCCGCGACGCCGGGTCGATCGCTCCGATCGTCGGCGCTGCGCTGTCGACGGTGATGATCAACCCGATCTACGAAAGGGTCCAGGGCTGGGCCGAGCGGCGCTTCCACCGCAAGCTCGCCGAGATGCGCCGGGACCTTCCCGACTGCCTCCGCGACCTCAGGCATTTCGCGACCCTGGCCGAGCTGGTCGAGGAGATATTGGAGCGTATCTCGGCGGGCGTCCGCTCGGCCCGGCTTGCGCTCGTCCTCGACGGCAAGGTGGCCGGCAGCCGCGGCACGACCGCCGCCGAGGTGGAGGCCTGGCTGGAACGCACCGCGCTCGACCCCGCCTGCTCGTCGGGGGTCGAGACCGGCGACTCCTTCTTCCCGCTCCGCCGCCCGCTCAGCCTCGACGACGGTACCTGCCTCGGCTGGATCCTGCTCGGCCCCCATCCCGACCGCTCGAGGCTGAGCACGGCGGAGCTCGACGCGCTCGACGAGCTGGCCGGTCCGGTCGCCAGAGCCGTCCGGGTGGTTCAGGCCCGCCGGGCCCGCGAGCGCGAGGTGACCGACGCGATCGCCCGCCAGCAGCGGCAGATCGATTCGCTGCTGTCGCGCCTCGCCGCCGGCCACAATTGAAACGAAGGCCCGCCCGCTTCGGCATCGGCCTGCAACAGGGCTGGATTAACCGGCTTCTCCGAGGCTATTCAGCAGGTTCCGGGATGGAGAGTGGATCGATGCAAAAAATCGCGCTCAAGGCGTTGAGGGCCGCCGCGACGGCGGCTTTTCTGGCGGCTCCGGCCGCGCTGATGGCGACTCCGCTCGTCGTCCGGTCGGCCGGCCCCTCCGCCAAATCCTATCCGCCGGGCCGGGCGGTCGGCGAGAACACTCCGCTCGTCCTCAAGGCCGGAGACGTCGTCACCGTTCTCGCCCCGTCCGGAGCCCGGACTCTGCGCGGACCCGGCACCTTCAAGGTGGCGGGCGGCGGCGGCGCCCCGGCCTTCAACACCCGCTCGCGGTTCAGCGCGATGCGAGGCCCGGAAGTGCCGCCCTCGCCCGGCCTCTGGGACGTCGACGTGTCGAGGAGCGGCAACGTCTGCCTCGCCGACCCGGCCCAGGTCATCCTCTGGCGCCCCGCGGCGGCCGCCGAGGCGACCCTTCAGGTCATCCCGGCCGGCGGGGCCGGCCAGCCGGTCGCCTGGCCGGCCGGACGGCTGGTCCAGCGCTGGCCGCAGCAGCTGCCGATCGCCGACGGCTCCGAATATTCGCTGAAATGGGCCGATTCCCCGGAATCGACCCGGCTCAAGTTCAAGACCCTCGCCGCCGTCGGCGACGATCCCACCGCCCTCGCCAAGGCGCTGATCGACAATGGCTGCCAGGCCCAGCTCGACCTGCTGATCAAGGCCGCCCCGGAGGAGTAGGACGTCACCCCGCCACCCCTACAGCCTCCGGATTCGGGGCTCGGCTCTCGGCGGGGTGAACAGCTCGGTCATCGCCCAGACCATCGCATCGGCGCGGTCGGGGCTTCGGCCGTCGCCTTCGTAGCCGCCATAGGTCATCGCACACAATTCGTCCTCGAGCTCGGGAAAGGCGCCCGCGAGCCTCGCCTGGCCGGTTTCGAAGCGAAGTGCGATCGGCTCGGCTCGCGCCGCCTTTCCCGGAACCGCGCAGACCAGCCTGACCGGCAGGTTCGCATCGGCCACCCGAAGCACCGCCTCGACCATCTCGCCGCCCTGGTTCTTCTCGGCCGCCACCAATTGGGCGTCCCACGCCTCGAAGGCCGCCGCCACCCGCCGCGCCCAGCCTTCCGGCCGAAGCCCGGTGACGCTGAGATCCGCGAGCACGTCGGCCGTTCCGCCGCGGCCGATCCCGCACACGACGATCCCGCAGCCCCCTTGCGCGGTGGCCGGCGGATCCACTCCGACCACGACCCTTTGATACGATTCGCGGCGCAACGGGCAGCCTCGCGAAGCCTCCAGCATGTCCCGGGTCCACAAGGCGCCGGGCAGGTCGTCGAGCAGCTCCCCGTCCAGCTCCTGCCGCCCCAGCCTGGTACCGCCGTAGGTCATTCGCATCGCCGTCCGGAAGTCCGCGGCGCAATCCGGATTGTCGTCGGTTCGGCCCCTGGTCAGGATGCAGCGATCGAGCGCGAGGATGCGCTTCAGCACCGGCACCGGTTGCGGCGTGGTGGTGACGATCGTCCGGGGCGCCTCGCCCAGCCTCAGGCCCAGCATCAGATTGTCCCAGGCCGCCGCCGCCCTCGGCCACTTGGCGAGCTCGTCGCACCAGGCGAAATGATGCTGCGGACCCCTCAGCTGGGCCGGCTGGGCGGCGCTGTAGGCGTAGGCGCGGGCGCCCGAGGGGAAGAGGAGCAGCCCCCGGCTCGCAATCCAGCGCGGCGCCTCGCCGGTCCGGGCCGCGGCGAGGATTCCACTCTCCCCTTCGACCATCACCCGGCCGACCTCGTCCCGGCTCGCCCCCACCAGGGCGATCCGCGCCCGAGGGTCTTCGCGGGCACGCTGGGACACCCACTCGGCGCCGGCGCGGGTCTTTCCGAAGCCGCGCCCGGCGACGATCGCCCAGACCCGCCAGTCGCCTTTGGGCTCGATCTGGCCGCCCCTCGCCTGCCACCACCATTCCTCGCGCAGCGCGTCGACGACCCGTTCCGGAAATCCCGTCAGGATGAGGCGCCGGGTCTCCGGCGGAAGCTGGCGCAGGGTCGCCAGCAAGGCGACGATTTCGCTCGGCTTCCTCCCGCGGGCTCGAACCTGAAGGGCGGCCGCTCCCCGCGCCGCTCCGGACGGCGCGGCGGTCACGGCTCGCCCTTTCCGTTCTCGTCCTCTCCGTTGTCGTCCTTTCCCTTCCCGTCCTCTTCCTCCTCCTTCCCGTCGTAGCGCTCGGCGATGGGAGGAGGCAGCTGCAGGATCGGGATGTCGAGGTTGCGGAGCTTCTTCTCGAGCAGGGCGATCGCCTCGTCGAAGCTGAGCGGCGTGCGCTTCTCGGGCGAAACGGCGCGCACTCCGAGCTTCCCGTTCCGCCTGTCCCAGCGTTCGAGCAGTCTCATGACCCGCTCGAACTCCTCCGCCACCTCTCCGGTCGGTACTCCCTCGTCGAGGGCCCGCTGCAACCTCTGCTGCGCCTTGAGCCGCTGGGTCATGGCTTCGACCTCCAGCCGGGCGTAACATTGCTCCAGCGCCTCGGCGAAGGCGGCGGCGAACACGGGGTCCTTGCGGCGGTGCTTGTACACCGTGCTGTGGTCGACCCCGGCGACCTCGGCGGCTTCCCGGGCATCGCCGCAGCCGGCGAAATGGTTGAGGAAGACCTCCTTCCGCGACGTATCGAAGCGCAGACGCCGCATCCGCCTTCGCTGCATCCGCCGCCGGTTATTGCCTCGATAGAGGATCCGCTCGGCCTCTGCGGAATCCGACATCGCCCCTTTCCATCTCCGGGCGAAGATCGGGTCGCGCCGCCTCAGCCCGCAAAAGCCGGCAACGCTGTGTCCCGCGATGGCGGCCGCCTCCTCGATCGAGGCACCGTCTTCGATTGCCTGGATGAACAGCCGCTTCGCGCGCCCGCCGATCCATCGTCCATGCTTCTTGCGACTCATGCTTGACATTAGAACATATAAAGTACAAAATAGGACAACGTTTTTTGCAAGCCGTTGAGATAGCGTGGGAATCCGGCAACTCCGGCTAAGTAGGAATCGTTCGCAATAAGGAAAATCGGGCGTCGACCGCGAATCGCCCCGATTTGCCGTCTCGCGCGGACACTTGCCCGGCCGCACCGCCGTGACGCATAGGCCCGCCATGGGCATCCCGGCATCGGTCAAAGGCGTGCTTCTCCTGGGTCCTTTCCTGCTCGCCCAGGGTTGCGGTCCGGCGGACCGGGTTCCGGCCGGCAATGCCATGGTCGGCGCAGTGCCGGGAAGCCGCGGCGGCTCCGTTGCCGAACCGGCGGCGGGGCCCCTCTCCGCGCACCGCCCCGACCCCGCCCGCGACGAGGCCGAGCTGATCCGTCTCGAGCAGGATTATGCGAAGGCCCTGATGCGCAAGGACCGGGCCTTCCTGATGCGCTTCTACGCTACGTCGTCAGGTCGATGAACGTCCGCGACCTCAAGGTCCGCGTCATGGGCGACACCGCCGTCGTCCAGGGCGTCGACGAGGAGATCACCTCGGTCGACGGCAAGGACACCAGCGGCAAATGGGCCTTCACCGACATCTTCGCCCGCCGCGACGGCCGCTGGGTGGCGGTCGCCGGCCACACCAGCGAGATCAGGCCGACGGGGGAATAGGATCAGCCGCCGACCCCGCGACCGCCCACTCCGTCATCCCGGACCTGATCCGGGATCCACAAATACGGCCGAGGAGCCGCACCTTCGTGCCCGCCGCCTGCATCGCCGGCGTTAATTGACACGCCTCCGTAACGAGCGCAGGCCGGCCGGGGCGACAACAAGAAGGCGACTGAAGATGACGAGCAGGGTTTTCATGGCCGCCGGTGCGATGCTGGCCATCACGGGCTGTCAGCAAGCACCGGCAAAGGTGGATACGGCTGCCATCGAGAAGCAGCTCAAGGAAGGGGAAACGAGGTGGAACCAGGCCTATGCTCAGCGGGATGCGGCAGCGCTTGCCGGTGCCTATGCCGATGATGCCGCGCTCGCCAATCCCGGCGCCCCTCTCGTCAGCGGGAAAGAGGCCATCCGCAAGGAAACCGCCGCTTTCGCCGCGGATCCGAACCTGCGCGTTCAGTTCGCAAGTGACCGGATCCAGGTGGCCGCCTCTGGCGACCTGGCCTACACGCGCGGCCATTACAGTCTGACGATGACCGACCCTGCGTCCAGGAAGCCCTCGACCTCCACCGGGAACTATCTGACGGTGTGGAAGAAGCAGCAAGACGGCG
>DASQJV010000374.1:0-5763 GCA_035630855.1 Allosphingosinicella sp.
AACGTCGTGAACTTCACCGCCAGAGCGGAGGGGTGGACGCCGACTCCCGCCATCTTCACGACCGGCGCGGGGACCAACCCCGCTTCCGTCCAGACCCGCGAGACCGCCTTCGTCGGCGACATCGTCGTCAGCATCGGCGACTTTACCACCGAGGGGGGATCGGCCCTTCGGCTGGTCCAGGATCCGCTGTATCAGGGCGCGGTGACGGTCACGCTCGCGGCAGCCGACTGAGGCGATGGCCGTGCTCCGCCTCCTCCTGGTCGGCGCGGCGGCGCTGCCGACCGGCCTCGCGGCCCAGGTCGCGCCGGTCACCCGCTCGGTTCCGGTGTTCGCAAGTGCACCGGCGGTCTGCGCGATCCGGGAGCCCGCCGCGGCGGCTGGCGGCCAGATCAATTTCCGCGGGATCAACGGCAATACGCTGCAGATCGACCATCTCGTCGATCCCGCGACGCTCGCGACGGCCGCCGCGTCGGTCGACATCACCTTCGACGCCGTCTGCAACTATCCGCACCGGATCCGGGTCGAGGCCCAGAACAACGGCCTGTGGCGCACTTCCGAACGCCCGCCCGCTCCGCCGCCCGGCTTCGCTTATGCGGTGCCCTATCGGGCGACGATCGACTGGGGCCTCGAGCACGGCCGGCTCGAAGCCGACGCGAAAGTGCGCAGGAGCGCCGAGCGCTCGATCACCGTCGACCATCCCACCAGCGGCGAGATCAAGCTCCGCCTCGAGATCGAGGCCGGGGCCTCGAACGTCCAGTCCCACGCGCCGCTGCTCGCCGGTTCCTATGCCGACACCCTCCGGATCACGCTGGAACCGCAATGAGGATCCGCCCGGCCTTCCTGGCGCTTCCGCTGCTCGCGCCGACGGCGCTGGCCGCCCAGACTCCGCAGACCGGCCAGGCGCGGCTCGAGATCGTCGGCGAGGCGCCGGGCGCCTGCGTCATCCGCGGTCCTGGGACGGCCACCGCGACCAATGCCAGCTATGCGTCCACCGGCCCCTCCTCCGGCCGGCTCAGGATCACCGAGATGGTCGGATCGGAATCGGAATCGCGCGGAGTCACCGCCGACCTCGGCCTCGAGATCGTCTGCAACTCGCCGCACCGGCTGGTGCTTCGGAGCGAGAATGGCGGGATGCGACGGGCCGGAGCCGGCGCCGGGCCGCAGGGGCCCTTCGCCGAGCTCCTGCCCTATCAATTCCGGGCGAGCTGGCTCGGCCAGGAGGCCTCGTCGGCCACCGACGGCGCCGGGCCGCTGGTCATGGAATCGAACCGCGGCGGCGCCGGCCTGCTTTCGCTCGGAGTGGTCGTGCCGCCGGGGGTCAAGCTCGTCGCGGGGGATTATCGCGACTCGGTGATCCTGGAGTTCCGGGCCGCGGAATAATTTCAAACGGGGGTGGGGGAGAAAGAGGTTGAGACACAGGATAGCAAGGGGGCTGATCCGGATCGCCGCGTTGGCGGCGGCGGTCGGCCTGGCCGGGTCGGTGGTGGCGATGACCGTGCAGCCGATCGTCATCAACCTGACCACCGCGGGCCGGGGCATGACCCAGGTGGTGACGGTCGAGAACACCTTCGCCCAGCCGCTTCCGGTCGAGATCAGGGTCGAGGAGCTCAGCCTCGAGGCGGACGGCGTCAAGGGGACCGGCAAGGACAGCGGCGACCTGCTCGTCTTCCCGGTCCAGGCGATGATCAAGCCCGGCCAGACCCAGACCTTCCGGCTGCAATATGTCGGCGATCCGGACCTCGCCAAGTCGAAGCATTATTACGCGACGGTGGCGCAGCTTCCGGTCCAGCTTCCGCAGGGCCAGTCGGCGATCCAGATCCTCTACAATTTCCAGGTCCTGGTCAGCGTCGCGCCGCAGGGCGCCAAGTCCGACCTCAAGGTCGCCGGAGCCGCCCTCGGCCACGACAAGGCGGGCAAGCCGGTTCCGGTCGTCACCCTCAGCAACGCCTCCAACGCCCACGGCTATCTGTCGCAGGGACGGCTGAGGATCGTCCAGCGCGACGGCGCCGGCAAGGAAATCTTCCGCCGCACCCTCTCCGGTCCGGAGATCCAGCAGACGATCGGCTTCGGGCTGGTCGGCGCCGGCCAGACCCGCAAGGTGCAGGTCCCGATCGCTCTTCCGCAGGACGGAGGCAGCGTCGAGGCCCAGTTCACCCCCGGTGGCTAGGCTTCGCCTGCTCCTGCTCGGCACCTGCGCCATGCTCGCGGCGCCGGCGGCCCTGCACGCCTCCCAGCCCGGCGCGACCCCGCAGGCGCAGGAGCGGCGGATCGTCATCGACGGCGCCACCCTCGCGGCCGACGGCTCGGCCCGGCTCAACACGACCGGCAAGACGGTGACCCTGACGGTGCCGGCCAAGGACGGCCCCCGCTATCTCGGCGACATCCTCCTCACCGTCAGCCCCGACGACCGGGTCGAATTCTCGGCCGAGCGGCTTCTCGATCTGCTCGCCAACGTGCTCGATCCGGACGTTCTCCGCACGCTGAGGGCGAGCTTCGCGGGAAAGTCCACGCTCACGCCCGCCGATTTCCAGCAATCGGGCATCGGCATCCGCTACAATCCCCAGACGCTCGACCTCGAGCTCGACATCGCCAGCGAGCGGCGGGCGTCGCGCACGGTCAACGTAAGCCCGCTCGATCGCGCCCGGATCGGCGAGTTCGTCGATCCGGCGCGCTTCAGCGCCTACGTCAACGTGCGCGGCTCGCTCGACTATCTCCACCAGGGCTTCAACGACGGGCTCCAGGAGCCGGTCTTCTTCATGGACGGCGCCACCCGCTTCGCCGGGATCGTCCTCGAATCCGAGATCGCCTGGCAGCCCGGGGTCGAGAACCGCCCCGACTTCCAGCGGATCGGCTCGCGCGCCGTCTTCGACGACCAGAAGCATCTGATCCGCTGGACCGCCGGCGATCTCCAGCCGGTCGCCCGGGGCTTCCAGGCGGCGCCCGACATCGGCGGGATCTCGATCTTCCGGAGCTATTCGGTGCTCGAGCCGCAGACGATCGTCAGGCCGCGCGGCGACCGCAGCTTCCGGCTCGAGCGGCCCTCGACCGTCGAGGTCAACGTCAACGGCCAGATGGTCCGCCGGCTCCAGCTCGCTCCGGGCACCTACGACCTTCGCGACTTCCCCTTCACCCAGGGGGCGAACGACATCCGGCTGTCGGTGCTCGACGACACCGGCCGTTCCGAGCTGCTCCGCTTCAACGTCTTCCTCGACCAGTCGCAGCTCGCCAAGGGGCTGAGCGAGTTCGGCCTCTATGCCGGGGTGATGGCGCCCCTGCTCCCGGACGGACCCCATTATACCGACGATTTCGCCTTCACCGGCTTCTACCGCCGGGGAATCAGCGACTATGTCACCCTCGGCGCCAACGCCCAGGCGGACCGCCGGACCCTGATGGGCGGGATCGAAGGGGTGCTGGGCACGTCGATCGGCACCTTCGGCGGCAATTTCTCGGTCTCCGACATCAAAAGGGTGGGCACCGGCTGGGCCGGAATCCTCACCTTCCAGCGGCTGATCCAGCGTAGCGGCGGCCGCGCCGATTCGCTCAACCTGTCGGTCGAGGCGCGGAGCCGCTGGTTCGGCCCGGTCGGGACGATCCTGCCCAGCAACCCGTTCCAATATGAGATCGGCGCCGGCTACAGCCACGCCTTCAACGACTATCTCTACGGCGGCCTCGACGGTCGCTTCTCCAAGGGCCGGGACCTGCAGCGCGACACGCACAATTATCGCGCCACCCTCGGCTGGCGGATCAGCGATTCGGTCAGCATGACCGCCGACGGCCGCTACGAGCGCGACAATCTCGGCTCGCGCCTCGGCGCCCTGATCTCGTTGACCGTCCGGCTCGGCCGTTATTCCAGCCTTCGCGGCGATTACGACACCCGCTTCGACCGGGCGCGGGTCTCCTTCCAGACCCTGCACGGCCAGGGCGTCGGCTCCTACAATGTCGCCGCCGACGTCGAGCGCACCAACCAGGGCTCGGGAGTCAACGTCAACGGCAATTATTTCGCCAACCGGGCCGAGCTCGGGCTCAGCCATTTCGGCACGTTCGAGAACGACTTCGGCGATTCGACCAGCCAGCGCAGCTCGCTCCGCTTCGCCAGCTCCTTCGCCTTCGCCGACGGCCACGCCTCGATCGGCCGGCCGATCTACGACAGCTTCGCCATCGTCCGCGGCCATCCTGGCCTCAAGGGCGCCGGGGTGATCGTCGACCCGTCGCCCTACGGCTACACCGCCAGCACGGGCATGCTCGGCTCGGGCCTCCATCCGAGCCTCAGCTCCTATTCGGAGCGGACGATCGCCATCGACGCGCCCAAGGCGCCGGCCGGGGTCGACCTGGGGCAGGGCTCGTTCCGAGTCTTCCCGCCCTATCGCAGCGGCTACGACCTGGTCGTCGGCTCCGCTTATACGGTGACCGTGCTCGGGCGGCTGCTCAACCGCGACGGCGAGCCGGTCGCACTCGTCACCGGCACGGCGGTCGAGCTGGCCCATCCGGACAACGAGCCGGTTCCGGTCTTCACCAACCGCGACGGCCGCTTCGGAGCGCCCGGCCTCGCGCCCGGCAAGTGGCGCATAACCATGCTCGATCCGCTCAATAGCAGCTTCACGATCGCCGTCCCGGACAAGGCCGAAGGGATAATCAGGCTCGGCGATCTCACCCCTTCGGAAAATGGTGAGTGACATGAACAGCCTGAGGCTCGCCGCAGCAGCAATCCTCTTACTCGCCGCCGGCCTCCTCGCCCGGCCCGCCGAGGCCCAGGTCCGTCGCTGCCTGGTGACCGCGGCCAGCGCCGCGTCGGTCGCCGACTACGATCCCTTCGCACCGACAGGGATCAACATCACCAACGTCGCGATCACCTTCACCCGGAGCAACGGCCCCGGCGGCGCCAAACCCTCCACCATCGACATGTTCGTCAAGGCGCAGAGCTCGGCGGCGAACGGGATCCAGCTCATCCCGACGAGCGTCGTCGGCGCCGGCAACGCGACCGGCCTCAACCAGAACATCTTCTACGACACGCCCGGGCCGACCCCCAACATCACCGTCCCGCTCGGCAACACGCCCGCGCCGGGCGTGCTTCGCTGGGATTATAGCGGCAACAACTCGGCGTCCGACGTCTTCACCGTCAATTTCACCGTGATCGTTCCCGCCAATATCGACCTGACCGCCTCCGCGGGCCTGCTGTTCGACATCGAATATGGCTGCAACGGCACCGGCGGCGGGCCGCCCTTCTCCGAAAGGGCGACGGCGCCCAACGCCTACTCGCTCTCGATCCACGTCAAGAGCGCGCTCCAGGCGACCTATGTCGGGGCGGCGCTCGATTTCGGCGAAGTCGGCGACAAGACGACCCTCGTCGTGCTCGGCGCCCCGGCCACCTATTCGACTCCGGCGACCGGGAACAACGTCCGGATCCTCAGCTCAGGGCCTTACAAGGTCGAGATGACCTCCCAGAACGCCTTCCGCCTGACCTATCCGGGCGGCAATCCGGGCACGGCGCTGCAGTCGCTCAAATACAAGGCGCTGTTCCTCGGCCAGACGGTCTTCAACGGCTCGCCGGCCTTCGCCGCGGTGACCTGCGCCCGCGCCGGAGTGCCGGCGTCGGAGGCCGATCTGCTGCCGATTCGCGCCACCCTCCTCGAGGGCGGCGACGGCAAGCAGGTCGCTCCCGATTACAAGGACGTGATCACGGTGACGGTTTCGCCGCTGGTCAGCGGCGCCGGAGTCGATTGCCCGGCGATCGCCTTGCCTCTGCCTTAGCGCGGTGGGGATGAG